>NZ_JAAGPO010000226.1:0-15354 GCF_017104825.1 Burkholderia sp. Ac-20345
CCGCACGCCGGCGCGCCGCTCGTCGAACTGACGGCCGCGCCGCGTTGCGACATCGAGCGCGAAATCTGGCTCGTGGTCCACCCGGACGTGCGCCGGTCGCCGCGCGTTCAGCGTGTCGCGGACGCGATTGCCGATGCGGTTCACGCAGCGGACGGCCGGCTGTAGTAGCCAGCGGCTTTGCCATGCGCTCCAACGGCCGGCATAGTAGCGGTTTGCGTTCTGAATGCGCCGGACCCGCCGCCATGCCCACCGCCCCCGCCTGTGTCGTTCGCGATTCAACCGACGCCGACCTCGATGCGATCCACGCGATCTATGCGCACCACGTGCACCACAGCGTCGCGTCGTTCGAGGAAACACCGCCCGACGTCGCCGAACTGCGCGCGCGTCGCGACGCGGTGCTGCGCCACGGGCTGCCGTACCTCGTCGCCGAATGCGACGGCCGCGTGGCCGGCTACGCGTACGCGACGCCGTACCGCACGCGCAGCGCGTACCGCTTCACGATCGAGGATTCGATCTACATCGACGATGCGCAGCGCGGGCGCGGGATCGGCCGCGCGCTGCTCGCCGCGCTGATCGAACGCTGCGAGGCCGGCCCGTGGCGGCAGATGATCGCGGTGATCGCCGACGGCGGCACCGGCGGCTCGACGTCGCTGCATCGCGCATTCGGCTTCGAGCCGGCCGGCATGCTGAAGGCGGCCGGTTTCAAGCACGGCCGCTGGATCGATACGGCACTGCTGCAGCGCCCGCTCGGCGACGGCGCGAACACGCTCCCCGTCTCGCCCGAGCCTCCCGCGTCGCGCTAGAATGGCCGCATGTCAAAACAGACTCATTCCACACCCGACGAGGCGGCGCCGGACTCCCGCAACGAGTACACGGTCGACGAACTTGCCCGCGTGTCCGACACGACCGTGCGCAACGTCCGCGCCTACCAGGATCGCGGTTTGCTCGCGCCGCCGGAAAAGCGCGGCCGCGTCGGCATCTACGACGACACGCACGTCGCGCGCCTCAAGCTGATCAACCACCTGCTCGCGCGCGGCTATACGCTGTCGAACATCCAGGACCTGATCAAGGCGATCGACGAAGGCCACGACCTGCGTTCGATCCTCGGCCTCGAAAACGCGATCGGCGGCCGCTGGTCGCACGAACTGCCGAAGACCTATTCCGTCGCCGCGCTCGCGCAGATGTTCGGCCCGCAAGCGACCACGCAGCTGTCGCGCGTGACCGAACTCGGCCTGCTCGAACGGCGCGGCCTGTCGTTCGTCGCGAAGAGCCCCGCGCTGCTCGAGGCAGCGGCCGCGATGACGAAGGAAGGCATCCCGCCGCGCGAGCTGCTCGACGTGATCAGCCTCGCGCGGCCGCATTTCGACGCGATCGCACGACTGCTCGTCGATCTCGTCGTGAAGCGGCTCGACCGCTACGACGCCGACACGCTGCCGCCCGCTACCGACGTGCCTGAACTGGTCGACGCGATCTGGCGCCTGCGCCCGCTCGCGGCCGTGTTCGTCGAAGGCGAGACGAACCGTGCGCTGGAAACCGCGGCGAGCGCGTATCTCGGCGGCCGCGTCGCGACGATCCTCGACAAGAAGCTCAGCGACGAGGCCGCGCGGCAGTCCGGCACGCCGGCATCGAAAGAAGACGGCGACGAAGCATAGGCGCGCCGCCGTCATATTGATATCGGCAATGCTTCGTTTGCGGGCGTGATCGCCCATGCGACGATTCTTCCAACCGAGCGTCACCGCCGCTCGCCCGAAGACGTTTTGCATGGAGTCCGTTCGATGATTCGTTTCACCCGCTGGATCGCCCGCACCGCGGCCGTCACGCTCTTCGCGCTGTCCGCCGCGTCGGCCTTCGCACAAGGCGGCGCCGGTCAGGTCGTGCGCATCGGCTACCAGAAGGCCGGCCTGCTGTCGGTCATCAAGGCACAAGGTTCGCTCGAAGCGCGGCTCAAGCCGCTCGGCTATGGCGTCCAGTGGTTCGAATTCCCGGCCGGCCCGCAACTGCTCGAAGCGCTGAACGCGAACAGCATCGACTTCGGCTATACGGGCGCGCCGCCGCCCGTGTTCGCGCAGGCGGCCGGCGTGCACTTCGTCTATGTCGGCGCGGAACCGCCGGCGCCGCACAACGAAGCCGTGGTCGTGAAGGCCGATTCGCCGATCCGTTCGGTCGCCGGCCTGCGCGGCAAGAAGATCGCACTGCAGAAGGGCTCGAGCGCGAACTACCTGTTGCTCGAAGCGCTGAAGAAGGCCGGCGTGCGCTACGACGAAATTCGCCCGGTGTACCTTGCGCCGGCCGACGCACGCGCCGCGTTCGAGAGCGGCAACGTCGATGCGTGGGTCGTCTGGGATCCGTACTATGCGGCCGCACAAAATGCACTGAAGGTGCGCACGCTGTCCGACTACACGGGCCTCTCGGCGACCAACAATTTCTACGAAGCGACGCGGGACTTCGCGCAGCAGCATCCCGACGTGGTCGGCGCGATCCTGAAGCAGGCGCGTGAGACGGGCCAGTGGATCAACACGCATCCGGCCGACACGGCCGCGCTGATCGCACCGAAGGTCGGCCTGCCGCAACCGCTCGTCGAGACGTGGATCAAGCGCGTCCCGTTTGGCGCAGTGCCGCTCGACGAAAAGATCGTCGCGGCCCAGCAAGGTGTCGCCGATGCGTTTTACGCGGCGAAGCTGATTCCGCAGAAGCTGAGCGTGGCCGACAACGCATGGGTCGATAAAAGCGTGCAGAGTGCGCTCGCGGCGAAGTAGCGAAAACGCAGCGCGCAACTTGTCAAAGCGGCCGACGGGCGCACAACTCGCCGGCTTTTTTTGTTCCTGTCGAATTTTCGGGAAACGCGGGACGAACTGTCGGCGTTCGGCCAGAGCGCGGGTCACGCTTTCACGTTTATCGTGGCGACCTTGTGCGTCGTCCCGGGTAGCGCGCGCAGCCAGGCAGGGCCACATCGCTGCATCCGCAAAACGGGTCGCCAAGTGAAACTGTTACAAGATAGCGATTGACGCCACACTGCCCACCGGTTAGTGTGTCGGTCGAAGTTCAAGAAGTCCGATTGCTGTTCATCAATTGATCGCTCGTCAGCGGTATTCGTTGTCCTCTCCCTCCTTGACGCTTCACGTGCTCTTTTACAGAGCAAATCATCATATTTTTCTTTTTCTCAAGGATTCTTCATGGATACCGGTATCGTCAAGTGGTTCAACGACAGCAAAGGCTTTGGCTTCATCACGCCCGACAACGGCGGCGACGACCTGTTTGCTCATTTCTCCGAAATTCGCGCCGACGGCTTCAAGACGCTGGCTGAAAATCAGAAAGTGAGCTTCGAAACGAAGCAAGGCCCGAAGGGTCTGCAAGCGGCTAACATCAAGCCGCTGTAAAGTTTGAAGGACCCGGCCTCCCGTAACGGACGCCGGGTTGCAGCGACATCCTCGCGGAGACTGGTCTCCCAAAGTTGGCGCGATTGCTCTTAGCTGCATCGGTTCATTCAGCAGCTCGCCAAGCGCCACACGCCTCGTTGCACTTCATTCGCCCTCCGGCTGCGAAACCCTTTTCGCTTTACGACTGCTTCAGATTCAGCTCGCAATGGCTTTGAATCGGCGCACCCGTGCACATTCGGCACGGCACGCGCGCACTCGAACATCATTAAAATTAAAATGCAGAACAAACAAATTCAACAATACAACGGCTATGCCGTTCACCCCTCGGCGCATCGTTTGCCCGACGGTAGTTTTTCCTCCAACCTGCTGCTTGAACGCGCCGGCAGCGCACGCACCGAAGGCCGCTACCAGTTCTATTCGCTCGATTACTTCACGAGTGAGGAGCAGGCGTTGCAGCATTCGGCCCGCTGGGCACGCAACTGGGTCGACGCGCGCGGCTAAAGGCAACGCCTGCCCATCGATCCAGCGACGCACACAACGCGCTGGCGGCCAGTGGCCGTCACCTTCTCCGCCGGCCGCGTTGGCCGCGATATCGCGAGTCTCGAACCACCCTGCCCGCGTATCCCGAACGCGTTCCACCTGGCCTGGCACGCCCAGATCGGCAGCCACGGCACGGCGGGACTCGCATCGGGAAACACGCCGCCGATCGCTTCGGTCGCGTGTTCCGTCGCGTTCGCGCGCCGTCCGTTGATGACGGCCTGCGCATTGCGCCGAGCGAAATGCGTCACGGTGGCCGGGCCGACTCCCGTCCCGCCGCCACTCACCGGCACTCGCCAATTCATCGCACCGCCTCAAAGATCGTCGTTCGACGACAACCACTCCGGCTCATACGCACCCAGCGCACGTGCCGGATAAAACCATCGGAGCGGTGCATCGTCGATCTGCACTGGCGGGAGAAGCCGGGATGCCGGCCCCCACGACGTCGGTTCGACGTGTGCCACACGATCATGTTGACCGTCGGCGACCAGTGCGACCACCTCGCTCATCGGCTCCGACCGCAGTTGCAAATCGGCCGCCGTGCGCGCCAGCGACGCGCGAACCTCGGTACCGACGCCCTGTTTCATTCGTGTCGTCAGCCCACGGATGGCTGACATCGCCATCAGGTAGCCCGTCGTATGGTCGATGGCCTGAACGGGCAGGTTCACCGGTTCATCGCCGCCCATCACGCGCATGCCCGCCTCGGCGATACCCGTGCTCGTTTGAATGAGGCTGTCGAAGCCGCGCCGGAAACGCCATTCACCCGTCCAGCCATAAGCGTCGAGCGACACGTCGATGAGCGCGGGATTCAGTTCGCGCCGATGCGCCGCATCGAGCCCGAGGCGCGCCAGCGCATCGGCCCGATAACCGTGCACGACGATATCCGCACTGCGCAGCAACTGCTTGAGCGTATCGAGATCCGCGGCATCCTTCAGGTTCAGCCGCGCACATCGCTTGCCGAGGACGACTTCGGGCACCGTACCCGGTTCTTCCCATCCGTACGGATCGATGCGCAGCACGTCGGCGCCCAGGCCCGCGAGAAATCGCGTCGCCACGGGGCCGGCGAGAATGCGCGTCAGGTCGAGCACGCGAATGCCGCGCAACGGCCGGTCTTTCGAAGGCCGCCAGTCATGCGCGACGGCATCAGTCGCGGCATGAACATGCAGCAACGGTTCGGTTGCGACCGCCTTGCCCTGCGGATGCGCGGCCCACTCCTGCGCCGAGTACATCGCCGCGGCACAACCGCCGCGCTCGACGATCGCGTCTTCGAGCGCACCGGCATCCCAGCGATTCACCGCTTGCGCGACCGACTGTGCATCGTCGGCACAGTCGAGCACCGACAAGGCGGCCTGCCGATGATGCGGTGCGTTGGTGTGCAACCGGATCCAGCGATCACGCGCCCGATAATTGCCGGCCACCGGATCCCATTGAGGCGGCATCTTCCAGCCCTGCGGGCGCAGCGACGTGCCGAACCACAGCGACGCCATGCGCCGGTCGACCCGAACCGACGGCAACGCCCCGGTCGATGCATGCAGCAATTCGGCAACGGACACCCCTGCCGCGCCGATCGCCGCCGTGGCCAAATCGGTTACGCGAAATGCCGAAACCAGTTCGCCCGATCCGCTGAAGCTGCACGACTCGAGGAAAGCCTGGGACCCACCCGCCGCCAGCCAGAACGCCCGCAGATGACGCGACACCCGATCCTCATCGGCCGCGGCCCATTCCCTCGAAATTTGATCGACTCGCATGTTCGCCTCGCATGAATTAGGTGAGGCAAAGATCGTCTCGCTCGCATTTGCTGTCAACGTTGATTATCCTGATCAACCTGTCGAACGATTCCCCCTGCGCACGATGTCGAACTACCTGAATTCGACCGAAGCCGCGGCAAGGCTCGGTGTCTCGCGGCAAACCCTCTATGCGTACGTCAGCCGCGGCCTGCTTCGCGCGGAACCGGGCGGCAGTCACCGTGAAAGCCGCTACCTCGCGGCCGATGTCGACCGGCTCGCGGATCAACGCGCACGCGGCCGCAAGCCGAAGGAAGTGGCGAAAGCCGCACTGAACTGGGGCTCGCCCGTGCTCGAATCGAGCATCACGTTGATCGACGCTGGCCGGCTCTTCTATCGCGGTATGGATGCACTCGATCTCGCTGCCCGCGCGAGTCTCGAGGAAGTCGCCGCGCTGCTATGGCGATGCGACGAGCAGACCGCGTTCGGCCGTCGCGCCCCCGCGACGCCTGCGGTACTGCGAACGCTCTTCAGGCACTACGGCGAGCAACGCGCCGAGCAGGCGCTGCTGCCGCTCTTCACCGTCGCAAGCGAGGACGCACCAACGGCGATCTGGCATCAGTCGGCCGATCGTCAGGCGCAGGGCTGCGGCGATCTCGTGCGGATTCTGGCGGCATGCCTGCTGCGAACCCGGATCGATACGGCACCCATCCATGTGCAATGCGCGCGGGCATGGGGCGTCGGGCCTGCGGGCGCCGAACTGATCAGGATGGCGCTCGTGCTGTGCGCGGATCACGAACTGAACGCGTCGAGCTTCACGGGGCGATGCATTGCGTCGACGAACGCGAGCTTGCGGGCCGTCGTGGTCGGCGGCCTGGCCGGTCTGTCGGGCGAGCGGCACGGCGCCACCACCGCGCGCGGCGAAGCACTGTGGGACGAACTGGGTAATAAGGATATCGAGCTAAAAATGGGCGAGCGTCTCGCCCGGGGAGACGGCTTGCCGGGCTTCGGACATGCGCTCTATCCCGACGGCGATGTGCGCGCGACGTATCTGTTGTCGCGGATCCTGCCGCGTCATCCTCAATGGAAAAGGATGATCGATGCCGGGAGCGCGCTCGTCGGCCAGAAACCCTCGCTGGATCTCGCGCTGGTGGCACTGCGCAGACATTTGCGGCTACCCGTCGGCGCCGCATTCGGCCTGTTCGCGCTTGGCCGCTCGATCGGCTGGATCGCGCACGGGCTGGAGCAGCGCGAGCAGTCCGATCTCATCAGGCCGCGTGCGGTTTATACGGGGACGTGGCCAGGCGACACCGGCGCCGGGCCGGGTCATTCTCGATCCCGCGGACGGTCGGGAAAGCAGCAAACAACGCAACCTGCCGCTCCGAAAGACGACATGCTTGCCGCTTTTTTCAGGAGTCGATAGCTTTTCGGTCGATGCGATGACGTCGGCGCACATCATCGGTGACACGCCAACGCCTCGTTGGCGTACGGAATCAGCCACGCTATGACTTTCCTCTGAAGTCGCTAACGGAAACGGGTCGGCAAGGTCCCTTCCTGGAAATCCGCGAAGACTGCTTTCGCCGGCCCCATGGCATGCGAACAGCTCACGGCGCACCGATCCGACGACGCGCGCACCGCACCGGCGGTACGCGCATCCTCGGCATGCTGACTTACTTCAGCGCCCCCGCCACCTTCTTCTGCCGCCACAAACACAGCAAGTCACACGCGACATGCGCGGCCGCGATCGCGGTGATGTCTGCGTGATCGTATGCGGGCGCAACCTCGACCACATCCGCGCCGACCAGGTTCACCGCGCCGAGCGCGCGCACGATCGCGAGCGCCTGCGCGGACGACAGCCCGCCAGCGACCGGCGTCCCCGTACCGGGCGCGAACGCCGGGTCGAGGCAGTCGATGTCGAACGTCAGGTACGTGGGCCGCGTGCCGACGATGTCGACGATCCGCTCGACCGCCGCGCGCGAACCGTGGTCATGCACCCACGCGGCATCGAGCCGCTCGATCCCGAGAAAATCGTCGTTCCACGTACGGATGCCGACCTGCACCGACGCTGCCGGATCGATCAGCCCTTCCTTCACGGCCTTGTAGAACATCGTCCCGTGATTGAGGCTGTCCGGATCGTCGTCGGCCCACGTATCGCAGTGCGCGTCGAAATGGATCAGCGACAGCGGCTTGCCGTAGCGCTCCGCATGCGCGACCAGCAGCGGATACGTGATGTAGTGGTCGCCGCCGAGCGTCAGCATCTTCGCGCCGGAACCGAGGATCGTGCGCGCATGCTCGATGATCGCGGGCTTGATCGACAGCGGGTTGTGCGCGTCGAACCAGCAGTCGCCGTAGTCAATGGCCGCGAGATCGTCGAACGGGTTGAAACCCCACGGATACGGATGAAGCTCCGCGAGTTGCACGCTCGCCGCACGGATCGCGGCCGGGCCGAGCCGCGCACCGGAGCGGTAGGTCGTCGCGAGGTCGAGCGGCACACCGGAGATCGCGACGTCGACGCCGTCGAGCTCGCGTGAATAGTTGCGGCGCATGAACGACAGCACGCCCGCATAGGTGTTTTCGATCGACGAGCCGTACGGCGTCGTGCGACGGATCGCACCGTCGCCGTGGAGAAGTTCGGTCATGGTCGGACCTGTTTTCGTGGGGGGCCGGCCGACCCCGCTTCGCATGAGCGCACGAGCCGGGCACGGCATGGATTCATCGGGCACGCACCGGCTTGCGCATCCAGTCGCGCGGCCGGGCGAGACAACGACAGCAACAACCACAACGGGAACGGCAACACCGCGGCGATCATAGCAAGCCGAATTGAAGTCGTTGCCCCGGTTCAGCCGGGGCAACGCGCGGAGAAATCCGGCGGCCATGCCCCGCCATCGGAGTCCGGCACCGGAACCCGGCATCGCCGGATTGCGGCGCCGGCGGGCAATCCTGTGGACGACGATCCCGGTCGTTTCCTAGAAGGATTCGCCGGTTTTCGCTCGCCCTTTCTTCCGGATAATGGCCGACAGCCGCGCCCTCGACGGCGCGCCGTCCACCGCAGACAACAACAAACCGGAGACACCCGCCTTGATCGCCACGCTTCCCGCCACCTACCGCCGGCTCTGGCCGCTCGCCGTCGTCGCCGCGTTGCTGTACGGGCTGTCGCTCGCCGCCGCGCCCTATCCCGGCCAGGCCGTCGCGAAAGCCGCGATGGGGATCCTGCTGCTCGCGGCGGGCAGCACCTGCGGTGCGCCGCGCGAACGCGCGTGGCTGTGCGCGGCGCTCGTGACGGCCGTGCTCGGCGACGTGCTGCTCGCGCTGCCCGACTGGCCGCTGTCGTTCGTGCTCGGCCTCGGCGCGTTCCTGCTCACGCACCTGTGCTATTGCGCGATCTTCATGCGCTGGCGCGCGCGGCCGCACGGCTGGCGCATCGTCGCGCTCGTCGGGCTGTGGATCACCGCGCCGGCGTTCTACGTGGCCTTCCTTCCGCACCTCGGCGAGTTGCTGGCGCCGGTCGCCGTCTACATGCTCGTGCTGTGCGCGATGGCGAGCTTCGCGCTCGCCGCCCGCACGCGCGGCCCGCTGGTGGCCGTCGGCAGCCTGATCTTCGTCGGCTCCGATACGCTGATCGGCGTCGGCCGCTTCCTCGGCGGCTTTCCGGGCATCGATTACCTGATCTGGGGCCTCTACGCGCTCGCGCAGGTCACGATCGTGGCCGGGGTTTTCCATGAGACGGCCGCCCGATCGATCCGTCCCTGATACCGTTTCAAACAGACCGCCGCGTGCCGGCGGTCTCGCCTGCTTCCTCTCTCGCCCTGTCGACGGCCCTTTCCGCGCATCCCGCGATGCGGAAACCGGCCCGTTCCAAACCCCGCTCAGCCTTTTCCCGCCTGGCTTCCGGCCCTTAGAGCGCCGCTTCTAGCCTCTTGCGGTTTCCTGGCTCACCCACTATCGTTACATCAAACAATGTAACATTCGAAAATGAGCCAAATCGGAGACACCCGGATGAATGCTCGCACGTTGCCTTTCGGTCCGCCCGGCCACGACGGCCTGGACGAAACCATCGACATCGCCATCATCGGCACCGGCTTCGCCGGCCTCGGGATGGCGATCCGCCTGCGTCAAACAGGCGTAACCGACTTCGTCGTCCTCGAGAAGGCCGCGTCGGTCGGCGGCACGTGGCGCGACAATCATTACCCCGGGTGTGCATGCGACGTGCAATCGCACGTCTATTCGTTCTCGTTCGCGCCGAACCCGCGCTGGACGCGCATGTTCGCGCCGCAGCCGGAAATCCGCGCGTATCTGGAAGACTGCGTGCAGCGCTTCGGGATCGGCGCGCACCTGCGCCTGAACCACGAACTGCAGCGCGCCGAGTACGACGAGGCCGCGCAACGCTGGCGCCTCACGTTCGCGAACGGCAAGCGGCTGTCCGCGCGCGTGCTGGTATCGGGGATGGGTGGCCTGTCGCGCGCCGCGCTGCCGTCGATTCCAGGCGTCGAGAACTTCAAGGGCCGCGCGTTCCACTCCCAGAATTGGGATCACGACTATGCGCTCGAAGGCAAGCGCGTCGCGGTGATCGGCACCGGCGCGAGCGCGATCCAGTTCGTGCCGCAGATCGCGCCGCGCGTGAAGGAACTCGCGCTGTTCCAGCGCACGCCGCCGTGGATCATGCCGAAGCCCGACCGCAACCTGACCGGGCTCGAGAAGTGGCTGTTCCGCACGCTGCCGTTCACGCAGAAGGCCGTGCGCAGCAGCATCTACTGGATGCTCGAATCGCGCGTGCTCGGCTTCGCGATCCATCCGTCGCTGATGAAGAACGTGCAGAAGCTCGCGCTGCGCCACATCCGCAAGCAGATTCCCGATCCGGAGCTGCGCAAGACCGTCACGCCGAACTACACGCTCGGCTGCAAGCGCGTGCTGATCTCGAACGACTACTACCCGGCGCTGTCGCGCAAGAACGTCGACGTGATCACGACCGGTATCGACCATATCGAAGCCGACGCGGTCGTGACGACCGACGGCCGCCGCCATGAAGTCGACTGCCTGATCTACGGCACCGGGTTCCAGGTGGCCGATCCGTTCCCGCGCGGCGCGATCGTCGGCCGCGGCGGGCTCGACATCGTCGATGCATGGCGCGACGGCGCGCACGCTTATCTCGGCTCGACGCTGCCCGGCTACCCGAACTTCTTCATGATCGTCGGCCCGAACACGGGCCTCGGCCACAACTCGATGGTGTTCATGATCGAGTCGCAGATCGAGTACATCCTCGGTGCGCTGCAGGCGATGCGTCGCGAACATGCGGATGCGATCGAGGTGCGCCCGCTCGTCGAGGCGCAGTTCAACAGCGACCTGCAGGGCAAACTGAAGAAGGCGATCTGGTCGACCGGCGGCTGCAAGAGCTGGTACCTCGATCCGCGCACCGGCAAGAACACGACGCTGTGGCCGGGCTTCACGTGGCGTTTCCGCCAGGCGACCGCGCACTTCTCGATCGCCGACTACCACGCGTATCGCACGCCGCAACACGACACGAGCGCGCGGCCCGCCACCGCGCCCGCCGCTTCCGCTTCGACTTCCACGTCCGCCGAAGCGGCCTGAGCCAGACAAGGAGCAACCGACATGAGAGATTTCACCAACAAGGTCGCCGCGATCACGGGTGCCGGCTCGGGCATGGGCCGCTCGCTCGCGATCCAGCTCGCGCAGGCCGGCTGCCAGGTATCGCTCGCCGACAAGAACGCCGTCGGCCTCGCCGAAACCGAGCGGATCGTCCGCACGATCGCGCCGAACGTGCGCGTGTCGACGCGCGTGCTCGACGTCGGCGACCGCGAAGCGATGTTCGCGTGGGCCGACGACACCGCGAAGGAACACGGCAAGGTCAACCTGATCTTCAACAACGCGGGCGTCGCGCTGTCGAGCACGATCGAGGGGATGGAATACAGCGATCTCGAGTGGATCGTGAACATCAACTTCTGGGGCGTCGTGCACGGCACGAAGGCGTTCCTGCCGCACCTGAAGGCATCGGGCGACGGCCACGTGATCAACACGTCGAGCCTGTTCGGGATCTTCGCGCAACCGGGCATGAGCGGCTACAACGCGACCAAGTTCGCGGTGCGCGGCTTCACCGAATCGCTGCGCCAGGAACTCGACATGATGAAGTGCGGCGTGTCGGCAACCTGCGTGCATCCGGGCGGCATCCGCACGAACATCGCGCAGGCCAGCCGCGTCTCGAAGAACATGGTCGGCTTCATGGTCGCGAGCGAGCAACAAGGCCGGGACACGTTCGAGAAGTTCTTCATCACGACCGCCGACGACGCCGCGCGCACGATACTCGCCGGTGTACGCCGGAACAAGCGCCGGGTGCTGATCGGCCGCGATGCGAAGGCCGGGGACTGGATGGCGCGCGTCCTGCCGTGTACGTACCAGGCGCTCGTCGTGCTCGCGACGCGCCGCGAGGCCGCGAGGGCCCGCCGCGACGCCGCGCGCGGCACGCCGGCGGCCGCCCCGCTGCACGCCACCTACAACAATGCAGGCAATCAGGGAGGAGAACAATCATGACGACCCCGAACATGATGCCCGTGCGGCGCGACATTCGTTTCGCGCTGCCCCCCGAACGCGCACGTGACTGGCACGTGCAGGGCGTGCCGGTCACGCACTTCATGAACGCACTGTCGCTGCTGTTCCCGGCCGGCGAACGCTTCTTCATGGATTCGGTGCGCAACTATCGCGACCAGATCGAGGATCCCGAACTGAAGAAGCAGGTGCTCGGCTTCATCGGCCAGGAAGCGATGCACACGCGCGAGCACATCGAATACAACGACCTGCTGCAGTCGTCGGGCCTGCCCGCGCACAAGCTCGACAAGCGCCTGTGGACGATCCTCGGCTGGTTCAAGAAGGTGCTGCCGCATTCGATGCAGCTCGCGATCACGATCGCGCTCGAGCACTACACGGCGATCCTCGCGAACCAGTTGCTGTCGGGCCACGAGCACCGGATCGACGGCTCGGTCGAAGGCTACCAGCAGATGTGGATGTGGCACGCGATGGAGGAAACCGAGCACAAGGCGGTGTCGTACGACGTATGGACCACCGTGATGAAACCGGGCCTCGGCAGCTACCTGCTGCGCACGGGCACGATGCTGACGACGACCGTGTTCTTCTGGACCATCGTGTTCGACTTCCACGTGCGCCTGATGCGCGCGCACCGTCGCGAACACGGCAAGTTCGGCGGCATGTGGCGCCTCGTGAAGTACCTGTACAGCCCGAAGCACGGCGTGTTTCCAAGCATCGCGCGCGAATGGCTCGACTACTTCCGCCCGGGCTTCCACCCGTGGGACCACGACAATCACCAGTACCTGCAGGGGCTCGATACGCTGCTCGAGAACATCGACGCGACCAATGCGCGCTACGCCGCGCAAGCCGCCCCGCGCCGCGTGCCGCTGCACCCGGTTCCGCAGGCATGACGCCATGGCGCGCGCCCACGAGATGCTGACCGTCCAGTCCGGCGACGTGAAACTCGCCGTCTACGTAAGCGGGTCGCGTCGCGCCCCGCCGCTGATCCTCGTGCACGGCTACCCCGATTCGGCGGCCGTGTGGGCGCCGATCCGCGCGCGGCTCGCGAAGCGCTACCGCGTGATCGCGTACGACGTGCGCGGTGCCGGTGCATCCGATGCGCCGCGCCGCCGCGCCGACTACACGCTCGAACGGCTCGCCGGCGACCTGAAGGCGGTGGCGGACGCGACCTGCGGCGGCCGGCCGTTCCACCTCGTCGGCCACGACTGGGGGTCGATCCAGTGCTGGGAGGCCGTGACCGACCCCGCGTTTCGCGGCCGGATCGCGTCGTACACGTCGATCTCGGGCCCGTGCCTCGATCACGTGTTCCGCGCGAAGATGCGGCTCAAGCAGAGCCTGAAGTCGTGGTACATCGCATTCTTCCACCTGCCGCTCGTGCCGTCGCTGGTATGGCGGCTCGGCGGTGCGGCACTGTGGCCGCGCTGGCTGCAGCTCACCGAACGCGTGCGTGCCGAGCGCGACCCCGTGCAACTGAAGAACGCGCTGAACGGGCTGCAGCTGTACCGCGCGAACTTCCTCGCTCGGGCACGCAAGCCGCGCGAACGGTACGCGCAGGCGCCCGTGCAGATCCTGGTGCCGGTGCGCGACCGCTATGTGACGCCCGAGATGTCGGTCGACCTCGACCGCTGGCTCGGCGACCACGTGCGTGAGGAAATCGACGGCACGCACTGGATCGTGCTGCGCCATCCCGACATGATCGCGTCGCGAATCGACCGCTTCGCGTCCGCGCAGGAGCGGCCGGCGCTCGCCCCGGCCGTGGCCCGGGTTCAGCGCATCGCCGGCGCCGGCAGGCGTCTGAACAGCGTCTCGTAATCGACCACGAGCCCGTCGTCGTCGATCTCCATCTCGGCTGTGAAGTCGCGGAAGATCCCTTCGTAGCGGTAGCGCCGGCCCGGCTCGAGGCACGCGTAGGCCTGCTTGACCGGCGTGACCTTCAGGTCGGGTGTCGAGATGTACGCGACGTCGATCGGCCGCCGCTCGCCGCGCGCGAGCCCGAGGCGGCCGATCGGCAGCGAATTCGTGAACGGCGTCGCCGCGATGTCGATGTCGATGCAGCCGTCGAGTTCCGGCAGTGCGCGGCCCGAGCCGTCGTGCCAGTGGCCGGCGCCGTCGCTGCGCAACTCGAGCGTGCCGCCGCCCATCACCTTGAGCACCGCATAGGTCACGCGCCAGTGCGCGTCGCACTCGACGCGATACGCGAGCCCGTACGCACGGCCGTACCGCTGGCCGACCACCGCGCTTTCGACGGCGATCCCGCCGCCGCTCCGGTCGAACGTCAGATGTTCGACCCCGTCGCCTTCGAGCGACGCCCATCGCACTTCGCGCATCGTTCCGCCTCCCGGTTTTCCCGATGCGGGACATCGTGGCACAGATCGCTCGACGAAAGTGCCGGCCACCGCCGGGATTCGATTCCCAAACGGGTAACCCCGCCGACAGTGCCAACTGCCCGGCGTTCGGGCGCGAATCGACCTCTGCATTCACCGTTTCGGGGCATCGACCACAAATCCTGACTATCCAGAATTCCCTATTCCGGTGCACGGGATTGTGGCCTATGCTCGCGGCTCGTCCTGTTCCACCGCCATCATGCCTACCGCCCGCCCCGTCCCGCCGTCGATCGACCTGCGTATCCTGCTGCGCGGCATCGGGCAGATCGTGCTGCAGGCGAATGCGCTCACCGGCGCGCTGCTGCTCGCCGCGCTGGCGCTGACCGACCTGCGGCTCGCGAGCGCCGCGCTGGTCGGCTCGGCCGCCGCCAGCATGACGGCCGTGCTGACGGGCGCCGAGCGCCGCGACGTCGAACAGGGGCTGCACGGCTTCAACGGCGCGCTCGCCGCGCTGATCGCCGTGCTGTTCGCGCGCCATCAACTCACCGCCGTCGCGCTGGTGCCGCTGGCCTCGATCGGCGCGGCGCTCGTGCAGCGCGCGATGCGCGTGCCGCTCACTCGCTGGCGCCAGTGCCCGTATTCGAGCCCGTGCCTCATCGTCACCGCGCTGTGGCTACCGTTTGTCGCGCTGCAGCATGCCAGCGGCACGATGGCCGGCCCGGCGCTGACGCTTGTTTCCGCCGCCGATGCCCTTCTTTCAGGCATCGCCCAGACCACCTTCGCGCAAGGCGCATGGGCCGGCGTGTTGATCGTCGCCGGCCTTGCAGTCGCGTCGCG
>NZ_JAAGPO010000227.1:0-15017 GCF_017104825.1 Burkholderia sp. Ac-20345
TCGCGACCGGCGGCCGCGCGCGGCGCCTCGCGATTCCGGGCGCGACGCTCAACGGCGTGTTTGCGTTGCGCACGCTCGACGATGCGGCGGCGCTCGGCATGCGGCTCGTGCCCGATGCGCGGGTCGTGCTGATCGGCGGCGGCTTCATCGGTCTCGAAGTCGCGGCGTCGGCGCGACAGCGCGGCTGTCGTGTGACGGTGCTCGATGCGGCGTCGCGCCTGCTCGGGCGCGCGGTGCCGGAGACGATCGCGGCGCGTGTGCACGCGCTTCACGAACGGGAGGGCGTGGCCATTCGCGTGAACCGGAAGCCGGTTGCGATCGAGCGCACGGCGGGCGGCGCGCTGGCCGTCGTGCTCGACGACGGCGACACGTTGATCGCCGACACGGTCGTCGCCGGCATCGGCATCGACCCGGCTGACGAGCTGGCGCGTGACGCGGGCCTCGCCGTCGAGTGCGGCATCGTCGTGAACACGCGGCTCGAGACTTCGGCGCTCGGCATCTACGCGGCCGGCGACGTCGCGGTGTTTCCGAGTGTGCTGTCAGGGCGGCTGGTCCGGCAGGAGACGTGGCACGGCGCCGAGACGCAGGCGCGCGTCGCCGCGCGCAACATGCTCGGCGCCGACGAGCCGTATCGCGAGACGCCGTGGTTCTGGTCGGATCAATACGACGCGCAGTTGCAGGTGGCCGGGGAGCCGGCGCTCGGCGAGCGGTCGGTCGCGCGCGTGCTCGACGACGACGCGGAAATCCACTTCCATTTCGACGCCGGTGCGCGGCTTGTCGCCGCGAGCGGTTTCGGCCGCGCGTCGGGGTTCGTCAAGGAAATGCGCGTGGCGAGAATGCTGGTCGAGCGCGGGATCGACGTGAGCCCGGCGGCCGTTGCGGATAGGGGGGTGAAGCTGAAGTCGCTGGTATCGGCCGCGGGCGACCGGTAGCGGGAACGATGCGGCGAACCGCGAGAGAAGGGGCGTGAAGCGCGCGGCGATGCATGCCGCGCGCTTCGGTCAAACCACGATCAGATCGTCGTGTGCAGGTGCAGGTACAGGCCGGCCGCCGCGGCGCCGCCCAGCAGCGGGCCGACGACGGGCACCCACGCATAGCGCCAGTCGCTGTCGCGCTTGCCGGGGATCGGCAGCAGCGCGTGCATGATGCGCGGCGACAGGTCGCGTGCGGGGCTCATCGCATAGCCGGTCGGGCCGCCGAGCGAGATGCCGATGCCGAGCACGAGCAGGCCGACGGGCAGTGCGTCGAGCGCGCCGAGGCCTACCTGCGGCGATGCGAGATACAGCACGCCGAGGATCAGCACGAACGTGCAGATCGCTTCGGTCAGCACGTTGTGCGTGACGCTGCGGATCGCGGGCGCCGTGCAGAACACCGCGAGCTTCAGGTCCGCATCGGCTTCCTTCGCGAAGTGCTGGCGATACGCGAGCCACACGAGCAGGGCGCCCGCCATCCCGCCGAGCATCTGCGCGAGGATGTAGCCGCCGACTTTCGACCACGCGAACTTGCCCGCGAGCGCGAGACTGATGGTGACGATCGGGTTCAGGTGCGCGCCGCTGAACGACGCGGTCACGTAGACGGCGACGAATACTGCCATCGCCCAGCCCATCACGATCACGATCAGGTCCGCGCCTTTGCCCTTGGTCTTTGCAAGCAGCACGTTTGCGACCGCGCCGTTGCCGAGCAGCACGAGGATCGCTGTGCCGATGAACTCTGCAATATAAGGTGACATGATTGTCTCTCGTATGTCATCGCGGACTCGCGCGTTGCGCGGTCCGCCGGTGTTGTTGTATTTCGTTTGGAAGTCTTGGGATTACTGGGCGTCGTCGGCCCACGCCTTCGCAGCGCGTACCGCACGCTGCCAGCCCGACATGCAGCGTTCGACCTGCTCCTTCTGCATCGACGGCGAGAAGCGGCGATCGAGCTGCCACTGGTCGCGCACTTCGTCGAGGTTCTTCCAGTAGCCGATCGCGAGGCCCGCGAGGTAGGCCGCGCCGAGCGCGGTCGTCTCGGTGATCTGCGGACGCACCGCGTCGACGCCGAGCAGGTCCGCCTGGAACTGCATCAGCAGGTCGTTCGCGCTCGCGCCGCCGTCCACGCGAAGTTCGCCGATGCTGATGCCCGAATCGGCTTCCATCGCGGCCAGCACGTCGAGCGACTGGTACGCGATCGAATCGAGCGCCGCGCGTGCGAGGTGCGCGGAGGTCGTGCCG
This sequence comes from Burkholderia sp. Ac-20345, assembly GCF_017104825.1. Lineage (NCBI taxonomy): Bacteria > Pseudomonadati > Pseudomonadota > Betaproteobacteria > Burkholderiales > Burkholderiaceae > Burkholderia > Burkholderia sp. Ac-20345. The sequence continues at coordinate 2,211 of NZ_JAAGPO010000227.1, forward strand.
CGCGTGACGCCGAACACCGAGCCGCGCGCCCGCGCGTTCCAGTGCGGTGCGCCGAGGCCGGCGAACGCGGGCACCAGATAGACGCCGTCGGTGTGCGGCACGCTCGCGGCGAGCGCTTCGATTTCAGCAGCCGACTTGATGATGCCGACGCCGTCGCGCAGCCACTGCACCACTGCGCCCGCGATGAAGATGCTGCCTTCCAGCGCGTACTGCACGTTGTCGCCGATCTGCCAGGCGATCGTCGTGACGAGGTTGTTCTTCGATTCGATCGGCTTGTCGCCGGTGTTCATCATCAGGAAGCAGCCGGTGCCGTAGGTGTTCTTCACCATGCCGGACTGCGTGCACATCTGGCCGAACAGCGCTGCCTGCTGGTCGCCCGCGATGCCCGCGAGCGGGATCTTCGACGCGAACACGGTGGTCTTCGTGTGGCCGTAGATTTCCGACGATGCCTTCACTTCCGGCAGCATGCTGCGCGGGATGTCGAGCAGCTCGAGCAGTTCGTTGTCCCACTCGCGCGTGTGGATGTTGAACAGCATCGTGCGCGACGCGTTCGTCACGTCGGTCACGTGCAGTTCGTGCTTCGTGAAGTTCCACACGAGCCAGCTGTCGACGGTGCCGAACGCGAGCTTGCCCTGCTTGGCCTTCTCGCGTGCGCCCGGCACGTTGTCGAGGATCCAGCGGATCTTGGTTCCGGAGAAGTACGAATCGATCGGCAGGCCGGTCTTCGCGCGCACCTTCGCCTCGAGGCCCTGTGCTTTCAGCGAATCGCAGAAGTCGGCCGTGCGGCGATCCTGCCAGACGATCGCGTTGTAGACGGGCTGGCCGGTCTCGCGATCCCAGACGATCGTGGTTTCACGCTGGTTGGTGATGCCGATCGCGGCGATCGACGTGCCGTTCAGGCCCGTGCGCGTGACGGCTTCGGCGGCGACGCCGGCTTGCGTCGACCAGATTTCCTGCGGGTCGTGCTCGACCCAGCCGGGTTGCGGGTAGATCTGCTCGAATTCCTTCTGGGCGATCGATACGATATTGCCCTGGCGATCGAACAGCATCGCGCGGGAACTCGTGGTGCCCTGGTCAAGCGCGAGGATGTACTGATCCTGCATGTCTCTCATCTCCATCCGTGGATTTGGCTTAGTTGTGATGCGCGCCGCATGTGGGGCGGCGCGTCGGTGAGTCAACGTCGGTACGGCAACTGCAACTGCATTCGGATCAGGCGTGCGGCGCGTGCGCGGCGGCAAACCACCCATCGACCGCGGCGGTCACCGCGTCGAGCGTGCCCGGCGTCACGTGCAGGCCGAGCTTCGAGCGGCGCCACAGCACGTCCTGCGCGCAGGTCGCCCATTCGGCGTCGCGCAGGTAGCGCAGTTCGGCGTCGTAGATGCCCGGTGCGATTTCGGTGCCGAGATCGGCGAGCGACTTCGCGCTGTCGATCACGCGCTCCGCGCGCGTGCCGTATGCGCGTGCATAGCGGCGGGCGAGCGCGGCGGGCAGCCACGCATGGCGTTTGGCGAACGTGTCGGCGAATGCGTCGAACTTCGCGTTCGCGATGTCGCCGCCCGGCAGCGCGACGCCGGCCGTCCAGGTCTTCGCGTCGCTGCCGAGCGCGTGGCACAGCATGTCGCCGGCTTCTTCCGCGAGCTTGCGGAACGTCGTGATCTTGCCGCCGAACACCGACAGCAGCGGGGCGCCCGCGCCGTCGTCCAGCTCGAGGCGGTAGTCGCGCGTGACGGCCGATGCGTTCGCGGCGTTCTCGTCTTCCAGCAGCGGGCGCACGCCCGAGTAGGTCCAGTGCACGTCGGCCGGCGAGATCTTGCGCTTGAAGTAGCGGTTGATCGAGTCGCACAGGTACTGCGTCTCGTCGCGATCGATCGCGACCTTCGCGGGGTCGTTCGTGTATTCGACGTCGGTCGTGCCGATCAGCGTGAAATCGTGTTCGTACGGAATCGCGAAGATGATCCGCTTGTCCGGGTTCTGGAAGATGTACGCGTGGTCGTGATCGAACAGGCGGCGCGTGATGATGTGGCTGCCCTTCACGAGCCGCACGCTGTGGTGCGCGCCGCGGCCGAGCGCGCCTTTCAGCACTTCACCGACCCACGGGCCGGCCGCGTTCGCGATCGCGCGCGCATGCACGACGCGGATCGAGCCGTCGGCGTGCTGCAGCCGCGCTTCCCATTCGTCGCCGCGGCGTTCGGCGGATACCAGCTTCGTGCGCGTCAGGATCTCGGCGCCGCGCTCCTTCGCGTCCATCGCGTTCAGCACGACGAGGCGCGCGTCGTCGACCCAGCCGTCCGAATAGACGAAGCCGCGCTTGATCGAATCGATCAGCGGCGCGCCGGCCGCATGGCGGCGCATGTCGATGCCGCGCGAGCCGGGCAGCAGTTCGCGTTTCGCGAGGTGATCGTAAAGGAACAGGCCGATGCGGATCAGCCAGGCCGGACGCAGGTTCGGCATGTGCGGCATCACGAAGCGCAGCGGCCACATGATGTGCGGCGCCGCGCGCAGCAGCGTCTCGCGCTCCTGCAGCGCCTTGCGCACGAGCCCGAACTCGTTGTACTCGAGGTAGCGCAGGCCGCCGTGAATCAGCTTGGTGCTGGACGACGACGTGTGCGACGCGAGGTCGTCCTGCTCGCAGAGCATGACCGACAGGCCGCGGCCGGCCGCATCGCGCGCGATGCCCGCGCCGTTGATGCCGCCGCCGACGACGAGCAGATCGTAGCGATTCGGTTGGGTCACCTGCTGTCCTTATCGTCTGTTGAAATTGGGCGAACATGAAATGTTCGAATTCGAAATTTAACGAACGAAATCGAAAAAGTAAAGTTCGATAAAGCGGGGCCAGTAGCGCGGGGCGCGATCCCGGACGATACTGGCGGAATCGACCGTTTCGCGAGGTGAATCATGCGTATTGGGATGTGGGCCGGCGTGTGCGCCGTCCTTCTGGCGGGGTGCAGTGCCGGCATGCCGCCGCTCGTCGGCAACTGGCGCACGCCGTCGTTCGTCGACCTGCAGACGTCATGCGGCGGCACCGCGCGGGATTGGGGCGCGGACGCGCAGCCGGTCTACTCGACGCTGGTCGACGCGTACGTGGCGAAACGGTATCGCGGGCTGACCGAAGCGAACTATTGCGCGTTCGTAAACGAACTTTCGACGCACTATGCGGCGCCTGATGCGACGACGCGTGCCGGCTGGATCGCGTATTTCAACGGAGCGCGTGCGCAGGCCATCAGCTGGCGGGCGGCGGTCGATCCGACGCTGCGCGGCGGCTGAAGCAGGCCGCGGCGGGCCGGCGAGAGAAGCGGGAACGGCCGCGCGGCCCGGAATCTGGGCGGCGCGGTCAGGTCAGGAACGGTGTGGTTTTACGAATAGCGGTATTTGATGGATCGCAGCGCGGCGTCGCCGGTTTCGGTCACGCAGTATTTGCGCCCCGATCCGAGCCCTTCCAGGCGAACGAGCTGCTGTTCCAGCAGTGCATCGATTTCGTCCCGATCCATATGGGTTTGATCGGGAGCGTCCTTCACAAGCAATAGCGTGGCGAATTCATGCGGACTCAGCATCGTTCTCTCCATGGCGACCAGTCAGCCCGCGCGGCCGGCGTAGAAGCCGACGCGCGATACCCATCGGGGTATGGCTTGGGGGGAAAAGCTGCATGCGCCGGCCATGCCATTCGTCCGCGCCCTGGCACAGGCGGAACGGTCGAAACGGGCCGGGGAACTGGAGTCTAGTCGAGCACGCAGGCAACGACAAATCGTGCCCCGTTAATTTTCCCTTTGACAGCCGAACCGCGCGCAAGCGGTTTGCTTGCGACGCCAACTTCTTGATTTCACTTGAAGTTTCGGGTGCGGTGCAGCATCGGCGCCGTCACTCCGCGACGTACACCTGGGTGCCGGCGGCCGCCACGGCATCGGCCATCTCGGGTGGCAGCGGCTTGTCGGTGAAGAGCGCGTGCACCTGGCTCAGATGGCCCTGGCGCACCAGCGCGGGGCGGCCGACCTTCGAGTGGTCGGCGACGAGATAGACCGTGCGCGCATGCTGCATGATCGCCTCGGCCACGCGCACTTCGCGCGTGTCGAAGTCGCGCAGCGTGCCGTCGGCCTCGATCGCCGACGTGCCGATGATCGCGTAGTCGACCTTGAACTGGCGGATGAAGTCGATCGCGAGTTCGCCGACGATCCCCTTGTCCCATGGCCGCACGATGCCGCCCGTGATCAGCACCTCGCAGTCGGGATAGCCGCTCATCATCGACGCGACGTTCAGGTTGTTCGTGATCACGTGCAGCCCGTGGTGGCGGTTCAGCGCGCGGGCGACTTCCTCGGTGGTCGTGCCGAGGTTGATGAACAGCGATGCCTGGTCGGGAATGTGCGACGCCGCGAGCGCCGCGATGCGCCGCTTCTCGTCGTGGAACATCCGCTGGCGGGCCGTGTACGACACGTTCTCCGAGCTGGTCGGCAGGCTGGCGCCGCCGTGGTAGCGGCGCAGCAGGTTCAGGTCGGCGAGCCAGTTCACGTCGCGGCGGATCGTCTGCGGCGTCACCGCGAAGTGCGCGGCGAGATCGTCGACGGTCACGAAGCCGTCGCGCTGCACCCATTCGAGCAGTTCCTGCTGACGCGCGTTGAGGGTGAGGCGAGGATCTCGGGTCATGGCTCGATGGTCGTGTCGTGAGACGGAGCGGGTATTGTAAGGGCGGCAACGGCGTTAGGCCGGCCTGGCCCGCATGGTCGCCAGGAATTCATGCGGAAATTGCATTGATTCATGTGACAAATGAATTTGTGCGATTGCGCTGATCGCGCTGCAATGGCGGATTGCCCGCGCACGCGCGTGCGCGTCCGGCGCGTTCATTCAGCTTTCGACGAGGTGGAACCGATGACTGGCTTCAACTGGCACAACCCGTATCCGACGACCCGCATTCCGGTGTTCGCGCGCAACGTCGTGTCGACGTCGCACCCGCTCGCCGCGCAGGCCGGGCTGCGGATGCTGTGGAAGGGCGGCAATGCGGTCGACGCGGCGCTGGCCGCGGCAGCCGCGATCACGGTCGTCGAGCCCGTGTCGTGCGGGCTCGGCGGCGACGCGTTCGCGCTCGTGTGGGACGGCGAGCGGTTGTCTGGGCTGAACGCGTCGGGCGTCGCGCCGGCCGCGTGGAACGTCGATTATTTCCGCAAGCGCCACGGCGAGGCGGGCAACGGCTTCGCGAACAAGCCGACGCGCGGCTGGGATACCGTCACCGTGCCGGGCGTGATCGCGGGCTGGGAAGCGCTGCATGCGAAGTTCGGTTCGCTGCCGTTCGCGGACCTGCTCGAACCGGCGATCGAGATCGCGGAGCGCGGCTATGCGGTGCCGCCGATCGTCGCGCACAAGTGGGCGGCCGCCGTGCCGGAACTCAAGGGGTTGCCGGGTTTCGCGGAAACCTTCATGCCGCACGGCCGCGCACCGCAGGTGGGCGAGCGCGTGTGCCTGCCCGGTCATGCGCAGACGCTGCGCACGCTTGCGAAGGAGGGCGCCCGCGCGTTCTACGAGGGCGCGCTCGCCGAGCGCATCGCCGCGTTCTCCCGCGAAGGCGGTGGCGCGCTGACCGCAGCCGACCTGCACGCTTACCGGCCCGAATGGGTCGAGCCGATCGGCAAGCGCTTCGGCCGTCACACGATTCACGAGATTCCGCCGAACGGGCAGGGTATCGCCGCGCTGATCGCGCTCGGGATCGCCGAGCACGCGGGCGTGACCGAATGGCCAGTCGATTCGGCCGACTCGCAGCATTTGCAGATCGAGGCGATGAAGCTCGCGTTCGCCGATGTCTATCGCTACGTCGCCGATCCGCGCGCGATGGAAGTCACACCTGAGCAGATGCTCGACGATGCATATCTCGCCGAACGCGCGAAGCTGATCGATCCCGCGCGCGCGACGCACTTCGGCGCCGGCCGGCCGCATTCGGGCGGTACGATCTACCTGTCGGCGGCCGACGAGCGCGGGATGATGGTGAGCTTCATCCAGTCGAACTACATGGGCTTCGGTTCGGGGCTCGTGGTACCCGGCACCGGCATCGCGCTGCAGAACCGCGGGCATGGCTTCTCGATGGACCCGGCTTCGCCGAACGTCGTGGCGGGCGGCAAGCGGCCGTTTCACACGATCATCCCGGCGTTCGTCACCGAGGAGGTCGACGGCCGCACCGAGGCCGTGATGAGCTTCGGCGTGATGGGCGGCGACATGCAGCCGCAGGGCCATCTGCAGACCGTCGTGCGGATGCTCGGCTATGGCCAGCAACCGCAGGCCGCCTGCGATGCGCCGCGCTGGAAGGTCAACCGCGACTTCACGCTCGATGTCGAAGCAACGATGAATCGCGCGACCGTCGAAGCGCTGGCCGCACGCGGCCATACGATCAAGTCGATCGACGATCCTTACATGGATTTCGGTTCGGGGCAGTTCATCTGGCGTCTCGACCGCGACGATCGCGAGCGCGGCTACGTGGCCGCGAGCGACAGCCGGCGCGACGGTCTGGCGGCCGGTTTCTGACGGGTTGCCGCCGCCTTTCGTTTGCAGTTTTTTGCGCTTCACGGGCGGCCGAACGGCCGCCCGTTTCGTTTGGCGTGGCCGTTACCATCGAACGGCCGCAAGCGGTTTGAAGGACTCGTCTAACGAACGGCAACAGACGCCGTGGAACTGCGCTTGTCGGTTATGGTCAGTGCTCTGGAGCACGAACATCAAAGTCCGGCTAAGATGCCAGCATGGTTCGGCCGGACCAATCCACTATAAACGCAAGTAAAACGCCGCCAGCGGGACGGTTGGCGCCAGTGCCGAAGGCATGGGCCGGCCCCCGCGCGACGACTGGGAGCGCACCACCATGGACACCAAAACGACGCATGTGATGCCGTGGCGAATCGAGGACATCGACCTGAACCGGATCGATCGTCAGCGTGCCGCCGCGAACGAAGATCTGTTGCTGTTGCTGTGCGCGTCGTCGTTCATCGAAAGCGGCTCGGATCTCTACACGAGCAATCTGAGCCAGTTCTTCAACGACGATCCGGAAGTCTCCGCATGGCTCAACAATGCATGGGAGCACGAAGAATTGCAGCACGGGCGCGCGCTGAAGGCGTACATCGCGCACGTGTGGCCGGAGTTCGACTGGGATACCGCGTTCGCGAATTTCTTCGCCGAGTATTCGCAGACCTGCAAGGTCGAGGCGTTCGAGAAGACCCGCGCACTCGAGATGGTCGCGCGCTGCGTCGTCGAGACAGGCACGGCCACGCTCTATCGCGCGATCAACGAGTGCTCGGACGAGCCCGTGCTGAAGGAAATCACCGACAACATCCGCACGGACGAAGTGCGCCACTACAAGCACTTCTTCAAGTTCTTCAAGAAGTACAACCAGCTCGAAGGCAATGGCCGGCTCGCGGTGCTCGGCGCGCTGGCGCGCCGCGTGATGGAGATCAAGAACGAGGATTCCGAGATCGCGCTGCGCCACGTGTTCGCGGTCCGCTACCCGGATCGTGTCGGCGACAGCCAGTACAACCGCGAACGCGTCGCGCGCATCAGCAAGCTCGTGCGGCGCAACCTGTCGGCCGACATGTGCGTGAAGATGCTGCTCAAGCCGCTCGACCTGCCCGCGAAGATCCAGCCGGGCGTCCACTATCCGCTCACCAAGATCACGCGGCACGTGTTCCTGCGCTGATCGCCGCGGCGCGGCCCGGCGCGCGTATGCTGCGGTTTCTTCATCCGCTTTCCACCGGGGCCACGCCATCATGACCGATACCCATCGCCACGCGCTCGAACAATGGACGTTCGATGCGTGGCCGCCGGCCGTCGTTTCGTTGTTCGACGGCACCGCGCTCGAGCGTCATGCCGACTTCGCCGCATCGCTGATCGTCGCGACCGACGATGGCCAGTTGCGCACGACGCTGCTCGGCGTCGGCGAGATCTATGCACACGATGCGCGCACGCTGCTGCTGGCGCTCTGGCCGCAATCGCGTGCGGCGCGCGCGATCGCGCAACGGCGTACGGCCGCGTTGACGCTCGTCGCGGACGGCGCGTTCTTTCAGGCGCAACTGACGATGGAGCCGCTCGAAGGAGACTTCGGCGGACTGGCCGGATTCGTTGCGACGATCGCGCATGGCGATGCGCAGCGGGTCGGCTATGCGCGACTCGCGACAGGTGTCACGTTCACGCTGGAAGGGGAGCGCGCCGCGGTGCTCGCGCGCTGGCAACGCCAGGTCGAGCACCTGCGGCGCGCGGCCGCACGGCTTCAGTGACCGCGCTGGCCGCTACGCGACGAACGGTTGCGGTTCGGGTGCGCGGCGTTGCCGTTTGCCGGGCGTGCGCTGTTGCCGCCACCTGACGGACGTCCACCCGTACCACCGGCGCCGCCTTGCCCTTGCCCTTGCGTGCGCGGCTTCGCGGCCTTCTGCTGAGACGCCTTCGGTTGTGCGTTGCCGTCGCGTTTCGCGGCCGGCTGGCCCGAGCCGCCTGCGCGCGGCTGGCGATTGCCGCCACCGCCACCACCGCCGCGCGGCTGCTGCTGGCCGCGGCGCTGCTGGATCGGCTCCGGCTTCGCGTTCGGATCGGGTTCGAAGCCCGCGATCACTTCCTGCGGAATCTCGCGCTTGATCAGCCGCTCGATGTCGCGCAGCAGCTGCTTTTCGTCCACGCACACGAGCGACACGGCTTCGCCGGTCGCGCCCGCGCGGCCCGTGCGGCCGATCCGGTGCACGTAGTCTTCCGGCACGTTCGGCAGGTCGAAGTTGACGACGTGCGGCAGCTGGTCGATGTCGATCCCGCGCGCGGCGATATCGGTCGCGACGAGCACCTGCAGCGTGCTGTTCTTGAATTCCGCAAGCGCGCGCGTGCGGGCCGACTGGCTCTTGTTGCCGTGGATCGCCATCGCGCTGATGCCGTCCTTCGTCAGCTGCTCGGCAAGCCGGTTCGCGCCGTGCTTCGTGCGCGTGAACACGAGCACCTGGAACCAGTTGTGCTCGCGGATCAGGTGCGTGAGCAGTTCGCGCTTGCGGTCGCGGTCGACCGGGTGGATCTTCTGCGCGACGCTTTCGGCGGTCGTGTTGCGGCGTGCGACTTCGATCAGCGCCGGCGAGTCGAGCAGGCTGTCGGCGAGCGCCTTGATCTCGTCGGAGAAGGTGGCCGAGAACAGCAGGTTCTGACGCTGCGGCGGCAGCTTCGCGAGCACGCGCTTGATGTCGTGGATGAAGCCCATGTCGAGCATCCGGTCGGCTTCGTCGAGCACGAGGATGTCGAGGTCCGACAGGTCGATCGTCTTCTGCTGCATGTGGTCGAGCAAGCGGCCCGGCGTCGCGACGACGATGTCGACGCCGCGCTTGAGCGCATCGATCTGCGGATTGATGCTGACGCCGCCGAACATCACGGTCGAGCGCAGCTTCAGGTACTTGCTGTACGCACGCACGCTTTCCTCGACCTGGGCGGCGAGTTCGCGCGTCGGCGTGAGGATCAGCGCGCGCACCGCGCGCTTCGCGCCACGATGCTCCGCGTAGAACGTATGCAGGCGTTGCAGGATCGGCAGCGTGAAGCCGGCGGTCTTGCCGGTGCCCGTCTGCGCGCCGGCGAGCAGGTCGCCGCCGCCGAGGACGGCGGGGATCGCCTGCTGCTGGATCGGAGTCGGCGACGTGTAGCCGAGCTCGTTGACCGCCTTGACCAGCGGTTCGGCCAGGCCGAGAGATTCGAAAGACATAGATACCACTCTTCAGTTTTATGATCGGCGACGTCTCGCGCGGCCCGCGCGGGAGTGACATCGCAAAATGCAAAATGCAAAAGGGCGCGGCCGCGGTTTCCCGCAGCCGCGCCCCGTTTGTGTTCGCCGCTTCTTAGTCGAGCGGCGCGGAACGCAGGTCGCTCACCTGTTGCGGCGAGATCGGCGTACCGTTGTTACCCCACGACATCCGGATATACGTGACAACCGCCGCCACTTCCTGGTTCGACAGCGACTGTGCGAACGGCGGCATCCCGTACGGACGCGGATTCTTGAACGTGCTCGGCGGATAGCCGCCATTCAGCACCATGCGGATCGGGTTGACTGCCGATTCCATCATGATCGAGTGGTTGCCCGCGAGCGGCGGATACGCCGGCGGCTTGCCTGCGCCGGTTTCGGCGTGGCAGGTCGCGCAGTTGTCCGCGTAGATCTTCTTGCCCTGGTCGAACAGCGCGTTGCCGAACTGCTTCGACGGCTCGTACTGCATGTTCTTCGGCGCTTCAGCCTTCTGCGGGATCGACTTCAGGTACGTCGACATCGCGCGCGTATCTTCGTCGCTCATGTACTGCAGGCTGTTGTGCACGACGTCGGCCATCGGGCCGAACACCGCACCCTTGTTCGACACACCGGCCTGCAGCAGGTCGGACAGCTCCTGCACGTGCCAGTCGCCGAGGCCGAGTTCCTTGTCGTTCGTCAGCGACGGAGCGTACCAGTTCTGCAGCGGGATCAGGCCGCCGGCGAACGCCGACCCCGTCACCGGGCCGCCCATCATGTTGATCGACGTGTGGCACATCGAGCAGTGGCCGAGGCCTTCGACGAGGTACGCGCCGCGGTTCCATTCGACCGACTTGGTCGGATCCGGCTTGTACTCGCCTTCCTTGAAGAACAGCGTGCGCCAGCCGATCAGCAGGTTGCGGTTGTTGAACGGGAACTTCAGTTCATGCGGACGGCTCGGCACCGACACCGGCGCGACCGAGCGCAGGTATGCGTAGATCGCGTCCGAATCCGAGCGCGTGACCTTCGTGTAGCTCGCGAACGGGAAGCCCGGGTAGAGCAGGCTGCCATCCTTCGAACGGCCGGTGTGCATCGCGCGGTAGAAGTCGTCCGACGTCCACTTGCCGATGCCGTCCTTGTCGTCCGGCGTGATGTTCGGCGTGTACATCGTGCCGAACGGCGTCGCCATCGGCAGGCCGCCCGCGAACGACTTGCCGCCGCGCACGGTGTGGCACGCGATACAGTCGCCGACGCGCGCGAGGTATTCGCCCTTCTTGATCAGCGCGGCCTGGTCGGCCGGCGTGGCCGCGACGGCAGCGGCGCCGTGCAGCGTGTCGTTGCCCGGCCACAGGACCGGCACGAGGGCGGCAGCCGCGACGATCGCGACGGCCGAGAGTGCAAACAGGGACTTGCGTTTCATTGTGTCTGTCTCCCTTGCCTTATTGCGGTTCGCTGCCGCAGGCGAGCGGAGTCTTCATCGAACGCGCCGGAGCCGGCACGGGGTTGGCGGGCGCCGGTTGCGCGGCGAGCCACGCGGTCACGGCCGTCACGTCTTCGTCGGAAAGCTTCGAAGCGACGTCATGCATGCAATCGGGCGCCTTCGCGTGACGGTTGCCCGAACGCCATGCACCGATCTGCGCGCTCAGGTAATCGGCGTGCAGGCCGACCAGGCCCGGGATCGCCGGCTGCATGCCGGTCAGCGTCGCGCCGTGGCAGGCCACGCAGGCCGGCAGCTTGCGGGACGGGTCGCCTTGCGTGACGAGTTGCTTGCCGCGCGCGAGCGTCGCGGCCGGCAGCGTCGGCTTCGCCGGCGCCGGGTACGGCGGGCGTTCAGCCGAGAAGTGCTCGGCCATCTCGCGCAGGTAGTCGTCGTTCAGGTACGTCAGCAGGTAGTTCATCGGCGGGTACTTGCGCCGGCCGTCACGGAAGTTGACGAGCTGGTTGTACAGGTACTCGGCGGGCTTGCCGGCAAGACGCGGGAAGTAGTCGTTGTCCGTGCCCTGGCCATGGACGCCATGGCAGGCCGTACAGCCGCGCACGCGCTCGGCCATGGTATCGGGTGCCTTGAGCGGCGCCTGCTGGGCGTGCGCTTGCTCCGTGGGCTTGGTCTGCGCTTGGGCAGCGCTCATAAGGCCCGCGCTGCCGAACATCAGAACGGCGAGCAGCGGACGGAAGAGGCGTCTTGAAGACACACGAGACTCCATGTTTATTCGACGGGGACCTGTCCGGGCTACGATCGGCTCGGCGCATGACGGCAAGGCAGCCGGGCTGCTGCGACGCGGCATTCTATCATCGATGGGTAATGACGGCTATTTGGCAAAAGGACAGCGGTTCCTGTCCGATTGCGACTTGCGACAATTTGACGCGCATTGCGGCGCACCGGTGTGAACCGGCGTGCGTTTTCACCATCGAAGACCGTACACTCGCGGGTCGCGCGGCGCCGCCTCCGCCGCAGGTCCAGTCATTTCTCCCGTTTCCGGATTCATCGATGACGTTTTCTACCGTGCCGTTGCCCTCCTCACGCTGTCCGTCCTGTTGCCGCCGCCCCGTCGGCCTGCCGCTTTCGGGAGGGTGTGCGCGATGAAGTTCGACAGCTTGTGGATCGGTCAGGTCGCGCTCGCGGCGCTGATGGACGCCGCGTTCGCGATGGCGGTCGGCTCGGCGCTGCTCAAGGCATGGCTCGGCAAGGACGGTGCGCGTCCGGTCATTGCGCCGTCGCATCCCGCGTGGCTGCGCGCGCAACATTCGCTGGTCGCGGCGGCGCTGGCGCTGGTGCTCGCGGATCTCGGCTGGCTCGTCTACGAGGCCGCGACGATGAGCGGGGCCGGGCTCGGCGGCGCGTTCGCCGCGATTCCCGTCATGCTGATGCAGACGCATACGGGCTTCGCGTGGAGCGTCGCGTTCGCAGGTGCCGTGGTGCTCGCGATCGTCGCGCTGGCCAAGCCGGATGGCCCGGTCGCGCATGCGGTGCTGTGGCTCGCGGTGATCGTGGTCGCGGCCGGCAAGGCGTCGCTCGGCCATGCGGCCGATACGGGCGCGCTGTCCGCGGCGGTCGGCGTGCAGACGCTGCACCTGCTCGCAACCGCCGTGTGGGGCGGCCTCGTGCTCGCGGGCGG
>NZ_JAAGPO010000228.1:0-14869 GCF_017104825.1 Burkholderia sp. Ac-20345
TCGTGCGCTGCTGGGCGCGGCGCTCGTCGCGCCGGCCACCGGTGCGCTGCTCGATCGCGGCGCGCTGCGCCGGCTGCGCTTCGCGTGGTTCGAGGACGACGGCGCAACGCCGCTGCTGCTCGCCGGGCTGTGGCCGTTCGCGATCCTGTTCCCGTCGCCGTTCCTGTTCGGCATCGGCGACTTGCCCGCCGCGCTGTGGGAGCATGCGGACGCGTCGATGCAGGACGCGCTGCTTGCGTGGCTGCCGGCCGCGTGGCGCGTGGGCGAATGGCCCGAACGCGTCGACGGCTGGCTGTCCGACTCCGGGTGGGAGGCCGCGCTCGGCGGGCTGATGCTGTTCGCCGCGCTGACGATCGCGTCGCTCGCGATGCGGCCGCGCGCGCCGCGCATCCGGCTCCTGATCGCGCTCGTCGCCGCGACGCTCGTGCTGAAGGCGGCCGCGACGTTCATGCAGTCGGCCACCGGCCTCGTCGTCGTGTGGGCGACGCCCGGCGCGCGGCTCGGGATCGAGCTCGGGTTCGCGGCCGCGCTCGTCGCGCTGCACGTGCCGGCGACCTGGCGCGCGACGCTTGCGGCGCTCGCGCTGCTGGCCGGCGTGGTGCTCGTGAACCTGCTGCCGGTCAATCCGTTCTTCGATTTCACGCTGTCGGGCTGGCGACAGGGCCGCTACGTGCACTTCAACAGCCTCGCGCGCTGGCTCGCATGGATCTGGCCCTACGCGGCGCTGATCTGGCTCGGCCAGCGCGTCGAGCACGCGTGGCTGCCGGCTGCGCTGCGCCGCTGACGCGGCGGTCAGGGCCGCGCGGCGGCCGTATCGCGGGCAGCCGCGCGCGCCGGTCGCTATAATCTTTGGCATCCTCCGTTGCCCCGCGCAGCGGCAATCGCTCCTCTTTCCGCACGGCTTCGCGCCGGGCCGCTCGTCACCATCATGGATTCCTACTATCAGCACCACGTCTTCTTCTGCCTGAACCAGCGCGATCCGGGCGCCGAACGCCCGAGCTGCGCGCAATGCGACGCGCAGACCATGCAGGAATACGCGAAAAAGCGCGTGAAGGAGCTCGGCCTCGCGGGGCCCGGCAAGGTTCGCATCAACAAGGCCGGCTGCCTCGACCGCTGCGAGGAAGGGCCCGTGATGGTCGTGTATCCGGAAGGCACGTGGTACACGTACGTCGACCAGGCCGACATCGACGAGATCGTCGAATCGCATCTGCGCGACGGCAAGGTCGTCGACCGCCTGAAGATCTGAGCGGGCCGGCCGAATGAACGTTCATACGCAGAAGTCGCTGATCGCGGGCCCGGTCGGGCAGATCGAAATCGCGGTCGACCTTCCCGACGCCGTGCGCGAAAGCGGCGCCGCACCGCGCGGCATCGCGCTCGTCGCGCATCCGCATCCGCTGTTCGGCGGCACGATGGACAACAAGGTCGCGCAGACGCTCGCGCGCACGCTCGTGCAGCTGAACTACGTCGTGTTCCGGTCGAACTTCCGCGGCGTCGGCGCGACCGAGGGCGTGCACGACAACGGCACCGGCGAGGCCGACGACCTGCTCGCGGTGCTCGCGCACATGCGCGCGCAGCCCGCGTATGCCGACCTGCCGCTCGTGCTCGCGGGCTTCTCGTTCGGCACCTTCGTGCTGTCGCACGTCGCGAAGCGGCTGCGCGACGCGGGCGAGACGATCGAACGGATGGTGTTCGTCGGCACGGCCGCGAGCCGCTGGCAGGTGGCCGACGTGCCCGAGAACACGCTCGTGATCCACGGCGAAACCGACGACACCGTGCCGATCGCATCGGTGTACGACTGGGCGCGACCGCAGGAGCTGCCGGTCGTCGTGATCCCCGGCGCCGAGCACTTCCTGCATCGCAAGCTGCACGTGCTGAAGCGCATCATCGTCGACGCCTGGCGCTAGCCGGTGCGCGGGCGCCGGCGTAGCGCCGGTAGCCCGCGTCACATCTCACACACGACCTCCGGCACGCACCGGACGCGCGTTCTCCCTTCGCGCGACATCGCGCCGCACTGCGCGGCGCAACCCGACTTCCACCTCGCCTGCACATGCCTTTCGCACACCTTCGCGTGCGATGACGTGCAGCTTGCCGACCCCCTGAGCCCGATGCCGATGTGCGGCCGTCCGGCGCCAGGTTCGCGAAAACGCCCCGCGCGGCCACGTATAATGGCCGGATTCCGCGTCGCCCGCGGCCCGGCTGGGCCCATGCGGCGCTCGTTTCGCCGCCTGTCCGCCCGCTCGCGACGGCCGCGAACCGAACGCGTCCGCACGAGTCCAACCGGCGCGTTTCGCGTCGCCCGACGAATTTCGGGCGAGTGCCCGAAACGCCCGCCGCCTTGCCGTTCAACCCTGCGCGTTTCGCACCGCACTTTCTGCCATCAGCCTGAATCGATCATGCGTCTGTCTCCCCAAGGCCTCAAGTCCCTCGCTTCCTCCATCGCCTTCGGCACCGCTGCGCGCAACGTCGCGCTCGGCGTGATGCTGCCCGTCGCGCTCGCGTCGACGATCGTCGTCGCCGAGGCGAAGCCGGCCGCCAAGGCCAAGGCCGCGCATGCGGCACCGGCCGCCACCGAGCAGTTCACCGGTGCGCCCGCGACCTACATGCCGGGCGCGGTGCCGCCGCCGGGCGTGAACGCGCGCTCGTGGGTGCTCGTCGATGCGACCAGCAACACGGTGCTTGCATCGGGCAACGCCGATGAACGCGTCGAACCCGCGTCGCTGACGAAGCTGATGACGGCGTACCTCGTGTTCGAGGCGCTCGACAAGAAGAAGATCTCGATGGAGCAGATCGTCACGCCGAGCGCCGCCGTGCGCCGCGTCGGCACCGACGAGTCGCGCATGTTCATCGAGGCGGACAAGCCGGTGTCGGTGCACGACCTCGTGTACGGGATGATCATCCAGTCGGGCAACGACGCCGCGATCGCGCTGGCCGAACTCGTCGGCGGCAGCGAAGGGCAGTTCGTCACGCTGATGAACGACGAGGCGCAGCGCCTCGGCATGAAGGGCACACACTTCGCCGACGTGAACGGCATGCCCGACCCGAACCACTACACGACGGCCGGCGACCTCGCGAAGCTGTCCGCTCACCTGATCCGCGATTTTCCGCAGTACTACAGCATCTTCTCGGAGAAGGAATTCAAGTACAACAACATCCGCCAGGGCAACCGCAACCGCCTGCTGTGGCTCGACCCGACGGTCGACGGCCTGAAGACGGGCCATACGCAAGCGGCCGGCTACTGCCTGATCGCGTCGGCGAAGCGCGCGATCCCGGGTGTGGACGGCCAGCGCCGCCTGGTGTCGGTGATGATGGGCGAGCAGAAGGAAGGCGAGCGCACGCAGGACAGCATGAAGATGCTGAACTACGGCTACAGCGCGTTCGATTCGGTGCGCCTGTTCAAGGGCGGCCAGGCGATGTCGACGCCGCGCATCTACAAGGGCAAGGAAAACACCGTGCAGGTCGGCGTGAAGGGCGACCAGTGGGCGACCGTGCCGCGCGGCCTCGGCGACAAGATCAAGACGGAAGTCGACGTCAACGCGCCGCTGATCGCGCCGCTCGCGGAAGGCCAGCAGGTCGGCACCGTGAAGATCGTCGCCGACGGCAAGACGCTGTCCGAATTCCCGGTCGTCGCACTGCAGGCCGTGCCGGAAGCGGGTATCTTCGGGCGTATCTGGGACTCGATCCTGCTGATGTTCAGCAAGAAGAAGTAAGCACGACGGGCCTTTGTTTTCACGACTTCATCCCCATCTGTCATAGCTATGAGCCAAGCCGAATTCGAACCGATCGTCTACCTCAGCGTGTCGTCGCAGGAGGAAATGGTGCCGCTGTCGGAAGCCCGTGTACCGGTGCTCGACCGCGGGTTCATCTTCGGCGACGGCGTGTATGAAGTTGTCCCCGTTTATGCGCACGACGGCGCGCACGTGCCGTTCCGGATCGAGCAGCATCTGGCACGGCTCGAGCGCAGCCTGAAGAAGATCGGCATCGCCAACCCGCACGACGACGCGGGCTGGCGTGCGCTGATCGAGCGTGTGGTCGCGGCGAATGCCGAAGGGCTCGGCGACGGCAACGCACTCGTCTACCTGCAGGTGACGCGCGGCGTCGCGAAGCGCGGCCACGCGTTTCCGGCGAACGCGGTGCCGACGGTGTTCGCGATGACGAGCCCGCTGCGCCTGCCGTCGGCAGAGGAGCGCGCGCAGGGCGTGCGCTGCGTGACGGCCGAGGATCGCCGCTGGCTGCATTGCGACATCAAGTCGATCTCGTTGCTCGGCAACGTGCTGATGGCGCAGCATGCGGCCGAACGCGATGCGTTCGAGACGCTGCAACTGCGCGACGGCAACCTGACGGAAGGGTCGTCGTCGAACGTGTGGATCGTGAAGAACGGCGAGCTGCTTGCGCCGCCGCGCAGCAACAAGATCCTCGAGGGGATCCGCTACGCGCTGATCGAGGAGCTGGCCGACGAATGCAAGATTCCGTTCGTCGCGCGCGAGATCAGCGAAGTGGAGTTGCGCGCAGCCGACGAAATCATGATCACGTCGGCCACGAAGGAAGTGCTGCCCGTCACGTCGCTCGACGATCTGCCCGTGCAGGGCGGCAAGCCGGGCCCCGTGTTCGCGGCGTTGTATGACGCGTACCAGCGCGCGAAGGCGCGCGAGTTTGAACAGTTTGACCTAACCCGGAGAAAGTGATGAGCGAACCGACCAAAACCATCGAGGTGACCGGCGCGATCGATACCCGGAAGGAGTCGCTGCTGGAGTTCCCGTGCGATTTCCCGATCAAGATCATGGGCAAAGCGCACCCCGAGTTCAAGGACACGATCTTCAAGGTCGTCGCCGTTCACGACAACGAGATCGATGTCGAGAAGATCGAGGAGCGTGCGTCGAGCGGCGGTAATTACACGGGCCTCACGATCACCGTGCGGGCGACGAGCCAGGAGCAGCTCGACAACATCTACCGCGCACTGACCGGCCATCCGATGGTCAAGGTCGTACTCTAAGCGCCCTCCATCCTCCTTCCTGCGCGCACTCGGCGGGGGTCTTCCCCGCCGCGCGCCGCGCGTCCAGCTCGTCGCACAGCCGCTTGTATTCGGCGACTTCCTGAAGCAGCCAGGTCCTGAACGCCTGCACGCGTGGCGTGTTCAGGAGCGGCGGCGGACACACGAAAAAATAGTGCCACGGGCTCGGCCCGTCGATGTCGAACAGGCGCACGATGCGCCCGTCGAGCAGGTCGTGCACCGCGAGCGAGCGGCGCACCAGCGCGATGCCCTGGCCGTCGATCGCGGCCAGCAGCAGGTTCGACGAATCCTGGTACAGAATCCCCCGTTTCGGCTCGGTCAGCGTCTTGAGCCCGGCCGCGTCGAACCACGGCCGCCACAGCTCGTCGTCCGAGCGCAGCAGGTTGTAGTGCACGAGATCGGCGGGCGTTTGCGGCAGCTTGCCGCCGTTCAGCGTCGGCGCGCACGCCGGAAAGAACACCTCGTCGAACAGCGGCTCGACGTGCAGCCCCGGATAGTTGCCATGGCCGAAGCGGATCGCGAGATCGACGTCGTCGCGCGCGAAATCGGTGAGCGAGTTGGTCGACTGCAGCTCGACGTCGATTTCCGGATGCCGCTCGATGAACGAGCCGATGCGCGGCGTGATGAAGCGCGCGGCGAACGACGACAGCATCGACACCACGAGCCGCCGGTCGCGGTCGCTCGCGCGCACGTCGCGGGTCGCATCGGCGATCACCATCAACGCGGTGCGGATCTGCTGCGCGTAGCGCATGCCGGCGTCGGTCAGGCACAGCCGCTTGCCGTTGCGGGTGAACAGCTGCACGCCGAGCTCCTCCTCGAGCGCGCGTACCTGGTGGCTGACCGCGCCGTGCGTGACGTACAACTCGTCGGCGGCGCGCGAGAAATTCTCGTGACGGGCGGCGGCTTCGAACGCGCGAATCGCGTTCAGCGCAGGTAGCTGGCGGAGGTCCATTTGCTAATTTTCCTCACATCGACGTGAAAATTGGTCGTTTTGTCAGACGCCTTGAAGTGACTACGATTGTAGCCATCGAAGCACTTATTGGCGGAGTCGATCATGCAAGAAATTTCTTCAAGCATCACGTTCGAAATCCCCGCGGGCGAAACCGTGCCGATGAAGGTACAACGCAGCACGCGGCTGGTGGTTCAGTGCGGGCCGGTGTGGGCGACGCGCAGCAACGACGTCAACGACTACTTCCTGGTCGACGGCGAGACGCTGAAGCTGCGCCGCGGCGAGCGGCTGTGGCTCAGCGCGGAAGGCCGGGAGGGCACGTGCGTGGCGTTCTCGGTGTCGCGGCCGCCCCGGGAGGTCGCGCTCGGCGGGCTGGCACGGCTGCGCGAACGCGTGACCGCGCTGCTCCACGACGGATGGCGCACCGTCTGACCATCATTTCCTCCGACGGATACCGGCGATCCGTCCCTCTCCCAAGGCCGGCGAGACCCACGGGTTTTCGGTAAACTACCGCCCATGTCCGTTTCGCCGGTTTCCATCGTGTCCACGCCTGTTGCCGTTTCCGCATCGCCCGCCGGGTCCCCGGATCAGCCGGCCCCGCCGGTCACCGTGCGCTGGCGGGGCGTCGAGACCTACGAGACGAGCTTCGACGCGATGCGCGCGTTCACCGACACGCGCACGGCCGACACCGGCGACGAGATCTGGCTGGTCGAGCATCCGCCGGTCTACACGCTCGGCCAGGCCGGCGACCCGGCCCACCTGCTGGTGGCCGACAGCGGCGTGCCGCTCGTGAAGGTCGACCGCGGCGGGCAAATCACTTACCACGGCCCCGGCCAGATCGTCGCGTACCTGCTGCTGGACCTGCGCCGGCGCAAGCTGATGGTGCGCACGCTGGTGGCGAAGATCGAGGAGGCCGTGATCGAAACCCTCGCGGCGTATAATCTCGCTTCGGTCCGCAAGGCGGGCGCGCCCGGGATCTACGTGGCATCCGGCGTGCACGAGGGTGCGAAAATCGCGGCCCTCGGCCTGAAGATCCGCAACGGCTGCAGCTATCACGGGCTGAGCCTGAACGTGAAGATGGATCTGCGCCCGTTTCTTGCGATCAACCCGTGCGGCTATGCCGGACTGGAAACTGTCGACATGGCGAGCCTCGAGGTTGCCGCCGACTGGAACGACGTCGCCCACACGCTGGTGCGCCGTCTGATCGCCAACCTCGACGGCGCATCCGCGGCCGCCGACAAGCCGCAGGCACTGGAACAATCGAATGACTGACGTTACCGCTTCTCCCGCACCGGCCGATTCGGCCGCGACCCCTGCCTACGATCCGACCGCCAAGCAGAAGGCGCAGGCGAAGACGGCGCGCATCCCGATCAAGGTCATTCCGATCGAGAAGCTGAAGAAGCCCGAGTGGATCCGCGTGAAGGCGGCCACCGGCAGCTCGCGCTTCAACGAGATCAAGACGATCCTGCGCGAGCACAACCTGCATACGGTGTGCGAGGAAGCGAGCTGCCCGAACATCGGCGAATGCTTCGGCAAGGGCACCGCGACGTTCATGATCATGGGCGACAAGTGCACGCGCCGCTGCCCGTTCTGCGACGTCGGCCATGGCCGCCCCGATCCGCTGGATCCGGACGAGCCGAAGAACCTCGCGCGCACGATCGGCGCGCTGAAGCTGAAGTACGTGGTGATCACGAGCGTCGACCGCGACGACCTGCGCGATGGTGGCGCCGGCCACTTCGTCGAGTGCATCCGCGAAGTGCGCGAGCAGTCGCCGGAAACGCGCATCGAGATCCTGACGCCGGACTTCCGCGGCCGTCTCGACCGCGCGATCTCGATCCTGAACGCCGCGCCGCCGGACGTGATGAACCACAACCTCGAAACGGTGCCGCGCCTGTACAAGGAAGCGCGCCCGGGTTCGGACTACGCGCACTCGCTGAAGCTCCTGAAGGACTTCAAGGCGCTGCATCCGGACGTCGCGACGAAGTCGGGCCTGATGGTCGGCCTCGGCGAAACCGAAGAGGAAATCCTGCAGGTGATGCGCGACCTGCGCGCGCACGACGTCGACATGCTGACGATCGGCCAGTACCTGCAGCCGTCCGAGCACCACCTGCCGGTGCGTGCGTACGTGCATCCCGATACCTTCAAGATGTACGAGGAAGAGGCGTACAAGATGGGCTTCACGCACGCGGCCGTCGGCGCGATGGTGCGGTCGAGCTATCACGCCGATCTGCAGGCGCACGGGGCCGGGGTGGTCTGAGCGCCGTTGCTTCGCCGTCTTCCGGCGAACCCGAAAAAAGCCCGCAGCGATGCGGGCTTTTTTGTTGATGCGGACGCCATTCCTGCGTTCGCATGGCAATCGCCACCCGACCGGACGCGCAATCCAGTGGAGCATGGAAAGCAAAGCTGAAACGGCATCGATAGCTTCGCAGGATAAGTTCGCTCCCGCCGCGCGCAAAGCTCCTATAGTCGGCTCTCCCGCAGCAATGCCCGCATTCCGAAGGAGAGCCGCATGTCCCGTTTCAGCTTCATCCGCCGCGCCGTCGTCGCGCTGACCGCCTTTGCCGCGCTCGGTGCGGCGCACGCCGAAACGCGCGAAGTCGTGATCGCGTACCAGGACATGGTGGTGCCGTGGCGCTACGCGCAGGCGAGCGGTGAAGTCGAAAAGGCGACCGGCTACAAGGTCACGTTCCGCAAGCTCGACAGCGGCGCCGACGTGATCCGCGCGCTCGCGTCGGGCTCCGTGCAGCTCGGCGAAGCCGGCTCCAGCCCGATCGCGGCAGGGCTGTCGCAGGGGCTCGACATCTCGCTGTTCTGGGTGCTCGACAACATCAACGACGCCGAGGCGCTCGTCGCGCGCAACGGCTCGGGCGTCACGAACGTCGCATCGCTGAAGGGCAAGAAGATCGGCGTGCCGTTCGTGTCCACGTCGCATTTCCATACGCTCGTCGCGCTGCAGGCCGCGGGCGTCAATCCGAACGACGTGAAGATCGTCAACCTGCGTCCGCCCGAAGTCGCGGCGGCGTGGGCGCGCGGCGACATCGACGCGACCTACATCTGGGATCCGGTGCTCGCGAAGGTCAAGCAGTCGGGCACCGTGCTGACGACGTCCGGTCGGGTTGCGAAAGAAAGTGGCAAGGCGACCTTCGACGGCTTCGTCGTGAGCCGCAAGTTCGCGCGCGAGAACCCCGAGTTCGTCACGCGTTTCGTGAAGGTGCTCGCGGCCGCCGATGCCGACTATCGCGCGCATGCGGCGGCGTGGAAGGTCGGCTCGCCGCAGGTCGCGGCGGTCGCGAAGGTATCGGGCGCGAACGCGCAGGACGTGCCGGCCAGCCTCGCGCTCTACGCCTTCCCGACGGCGGCCGAGCAGGCGTCGCCGACGTGGCTCGGCGGCGGCGCGCAATCGGGCGCCGCGAAGTCGCTCGCGGCGACCGCCACGTTCCTCAAATCGCAAGGCACGATCCAGACGGTGCTCGCCGACTACTCGGCCGGCGTCGATCCGCAGTTCGTGCAGAAGGCCGCGCGCTGAGCGCGGCGATCATCGCGGAGTGCCGAGCATGAGTACGCTGGAAGTCCGTCAGGTATCGGTTGCCTATCCGGGCGAGCGCGGCAGGCCGACGACGCAGGCGCTCGCACGCGTCGACCTGCGCATCGATGCCGGTGAATTCGTCGTCGCGCTCGGCGCGTCTGGGTGCGGGAAGACGACGCTGCTGAATTGCATGGCCGGCTTCGTCGCGCCGACGACCGGCGAGGTGTGCGTCGACGGCGTGCCGGTCACGGGCCCCGGCGCCGATCGCGGCGTCGTGTTCCAGAAGTACGCGCTGCTGCCGTGGCTCGACGTGCTCGACAACGTCGCGCTCGGGTTGCGGTTCGCGCGCGTGTCGAAAGCCGAGCGCGAAGCGCGGGCGCGGGAGATGCTCGCGCTCGTCGGGCTCGACGGTCATGCGCATGCGCGCGTGTACGAGCTGTCGGGCGGGATGCAGCAGCGTGTCGGCATCGCGCGCGCGCTCGCGAGCGACCCGCGCGTGCTGCTGATGGACGAGCCGATGGGCGCGCTCGACGCGATGACGCGCGGCACGATGCAGGCGCTCGTGCTCGACGTGTGGGCGCGCACCGGCAAGACGGTGTTCTTCATCACGCACGATGTCGAGGAGGCGCTGTTCCTCGCGACGCGTCTCGTCGTGATGACGCCCGGCCCCGGCCGGATCGCGGAAACCTTCGAACTGCCGTTCGCGCGCCGCTACGTCGAATCGCGCGATGCGCGCGCGGTGAAGTCTTCACCGGATTTCATCGCGTGGCGCGAGCGGCTGATCGCGTACCTGCATCGCGACGACGCGGCCGAGGTGGCCGCGTGATGCATGAACTCGCGCGACAGGGCGCGTCGGTCGGACGCGGTCGGATCAGCACTTTGCACAGGCAGGACAGCATGAGCACGCAGGATTCGTGGGCGGCCGACGGGACGGCCGCAGGTTTCGAGCACACGCGGACGCATGCGGCAGCGCGACGTGCGCCGTCGTCACGCCGCTACCGGTTGCCGGGAGAGGGGAAGACGGCGGCCTTGAGCACGGCGACGGTCGCGGTGCTGGCCGTGCTGTGGTGGGTCGCCACGCATCGCCAGTGGCTGCCGCCGCTGTTCCTGCCCGCGCCGGAAGCCGTGTGGACGGCATTCGTCGACGCTTGGCACGGGCGCATCCAGGGCGGCCTGCCGCTATCCGAGCACCTGCTGTGGAGCGCCGCGCGCGTGTTCGGCGCGTTCCTGCTCGCGACTGCGATCGGCGTGCCGGCCGGCATCCTGATGGGCGTGAGTCGCATTGCACGCGGCGTGCTCGATCCGCTGCTGGAGTTCTACCGGCCGCTGCCGCCGCTCGCGTACCTGCCGCTCGTCGTGATCTGGTTCGGCATCGATGAAACGGCGAAGCTCGTCGTGATCTTCCTCGCATGCTTCGCGCCGATCGCGATGGCCGCGCGCGCCGGCGTGCGCGCGGCGACGGTCGAGCAGATCAACGCCGCGTATTCGCTCGGCGGCAGCTTCGCGCAGATCGTGCGCCACGTCGTGCTGCCGGCCGCGCTGCCGGAGATCCTCACCGGGCTGCGGATCGCGATCGGCTTCGGCTGGACGACGCTCGTCGCGGCCGAGATGGTCGCCGCGACAGCCGGGCTCGGGCAGATGGTGCTCAACGCATCGAGCTTCCTGCGTACCGATATCGTCGTGATGGGCATCCTGATCATCGGCGCGATCGCGTGGCTGTTCGATCTCGCGATGCGCTGGGTCGAACGGCGGATCGTGCCGTGGAAGGGTAGAGGCTGACGTCACGCAGGCGCACGGGCGACGTTCACGCGCCGCCCCGGCCTGCTGACGCCCTCAATCCCCCATCGCGAGCCCTTCCCGCCGCGGATCCGCCCCGCCGAACCACACCGTCTGCCCCTGCACGTTCAGCCGCTGGATCCCCTGCAGCCCCGAGTTCATCTCGACGACCTGCACGTCGTGCCCGCGGCCCTTCAACCCGTCGGCGAGTGCGTCCGACACGCGGCCGCGCTCGAGCTGCGTCGGCCCGTTCATCGACCCGAAGTTCGGCAGCGCGATCGCCTGCTGCATCGTCATCCCCCAATCGAGCACACCGACCAGCGTCTTCGCGACGTGATTGATGATCGCGGGGCCGCCGGCCGAGCCGACGATCATCGTCACCTGCTTCGTCTTCTTGTCGAACACGAGCTCGGGTGACATCGCCGAACGCGGCCGCTTGCCGGGCTGCACGCGGTTCGCGACCGGCCGGCCGTTGTCGTTCGACACGAACGAGAAATCGGTGAGCTGGTTGTTCAGCATGAAGCCGCGCACCATCAGCCGCGAGCCGAACGCGTCCTCGATGCTCGTCGTCATCGACAGCGCCTGGCCGTAGCGGTCGACGATCGCGATGTCGGACGTCGACGGCAGCTCGGGGCTGCGATCGTCGGCCATCGCGAGCGTCGCGCCCTGCGGCGTGCCGGCCTGCGCGACGCCCATGCTGCTGTCACCGATCAGGTGCGCGCGCTGCGCGAGATAGGTCTTGTCGGTGAGGCTCGCCCAGCTGCCGCCCGGCAGCGGCACGAAATCGGGATCGGCGACATAGCGCGCGCGGTCCGCATACGCGAGGCGCCCGGCTTCGCTGAACAGGTGCGCGGCGAACGGCGTCGGCTCGTAGCCGACATCGTTGCGCACCGGCTTCTGCGCGCCGATCTGCTGCCAGTCGGGCATCGCTTCGAGGATGCCGAGGATCTGCGCGATCGCGAGGCCGCCCGACGACGGCGGCGGCATCCCGCACACGACCGAGCGCCGGTAATCGGCGCATAGCGGCGCGCGCACCTTCGCCTTGTAGCGCGCGAGATCCTGGAGCGACAGCAGGCCCGGGTTGGTCGGATGCTTGCGCACCTTCGTCACGATGTCGCGTGCGATCGCGCCGCTGTAGAACGCGTTCGCGCCGCGGTCGGCGACCTGGCGCAGCACGGTCGCGAGCGCGGGGTTCTTCAGCACCGTGCCGGCCGTCTTCGGCGTGCCGTCCTGGTTGTAGAAGTACGCGCGCGCGGCCGGGTCGTTCTTCAGGTACTTGTCGTTGGCAATCAGCGTCGCGAGCCGCGGGCTGATCGTGAAGCCGTGCTCGGCGAGCCGGATCGCCGGCTGGAACAGCCGGCGCCACGGCAGCTTGCCGTGCGCGCGGTGCGCGGCGTCGAGCATGCGCAGCACGCCCGGCGTGCCGACCGAGCGCCCGCCGACGACACCTTCGTAGAAACTCATCGGCTGGCCGGTCGGCCCGTAGAACAGGCGGTCGGTCGCGGCGGCCGGCGCGGTTTCGCGGCCGTCGTAGGCCTGCGTTGCACGGCCGTCGAAGTACAGCATGAACGCGCCGCCGCCGATCCCCGACGATTGCGGCTCGACGAGCGCGAGCACCATCTGCGTCGCGATTGCCGCGTCGATCGCGGTGCCGCCGGCTTTCAGCATGTCGTAGCCGGCCTGCGTCGCGAGCGGGTTCGCGGCCGCGATCATGACGTGCTGCGAGGTCCAGCCCGGCTTGTCGGTCCAGCCGGACGACAGCTCCGGCGCGTGGAAGCCGGGCAGCGGCACGGCGGCACCCGATGCGGCGACGACGGGCACCACGGCGCCCGACGACGGCGTGGACGGGGACGTGCAGCCGGCGTTGAACGCGACGAGCGCGACGGCGGCGAGCAGCGTCCAGGAGCGCGAATGCGGACGAATCCGGTCGAACATTGAACCCTCGGCAGCAGTGAATTCGAAGGAGGCGACGGTGCCGGCGCAACGCGGCTGCCCGCCCCGGGCGCGCTATTGTCGCCGCGCGGCCGGCGGCTTGTCACCCGACAGGAAACCCTGACGCATCGCGCCGGGCCCGCCCCGGCCGGTCTTCCCGGCCTGTTCGAGGATGAACTCTATGAACGTCGACGTCGCACGCGTGTGGTGCCGGTTCGGCATGTAGAGCATGTACATGTGCGTGCCGAAGATGCTGAGCCGGTACGCGTCGAGCGACGTGACGACCGTGCCGCGCCGGATGTCGTCCTGCATCACGTAGTCGGGCACGATGCCGACGCCGATCCCGCCGAGGATCGCCTGCCGCAGGAACAGGAAGTTCTCCGAAATCAGCGTGGGCTCGAGCAGCACCTCGTGGCGCTCGTCGCCGAGATACGCGGCGATCCTGAGCTGCCGGCCCATCACGGTCGCGGTGACGACGGGGGAGGCCGACAGCGCGCCGAGGCTCGCCGGCATCCCGTGCTCGGCGGCGAATGCGGCCGATGCGCACGCGACGTAGCGCACCGCGCCCATGTCGCGCGCGACGAGGTTCTGCGGCGGCTCCGGCATCACGCGCACCGCGATGTCGATTTCGTCGCGCATCAGGTCTTCCACGCGGTTCTCGAACACGACGTCGAGCACGATGCCCGGATGCAGCCGCTTGAACGCGAGCAGCCAGTCGGACATCACCATCTGGCCGTAGCCGCTCGGCACCGACAGCCGCACGCGGCCCTGCAGGTCCTGGCCGAGCGTCGTCACCGATTCCTGCGCGGCGAGCAGTTCGTTGCGAATGCGCCGGCCGTGCTCGTACAGCTTCAGCCCGATCTCGGTCGGCTCGATGCGCCGCGTCGTGCGCCGCACGAGCTGCTGGCCGATCGAGCGCTCGAGCTGGTTCAGCCGGTAGCTGACGTTCGCGCGGCTCATCTTGAGCCGCTGCGCGGCCTTGCTGAGATTGCCGGCATCGAGGATCTCGACGAGCAGCGTCAGCGCGTTCAGGTCCATGCGGCGCGTCTCCTGATCCGGCCCGTTTAACGGTCGGAAAGCATTCAGTGTCAAGTCAGACTTGACAGCTTGTAAAAGCGAGAGGGAATTGTCAATGAATCTCGATCAATCGAGAATCAGGTCATGCCCGGCGTACGGCCGGATCTTGTCCCGCTTCGTGCGGGACCGGGGCCGGTGCCCCGGCGCCGCTCGCGTGGCCGCGAGCCACGAACCGGCGTCGACGCACCTGCCGCCGCGTCAAGGAGACACGATGAACTCACCCGCTTCCCCCGCCAGCCCGGCCGGCACCGTCACGCGCGAACGGCGCGACAAGGTGCTCGTCGTCACGATCGACCACCCGCCCGTCAACGCGCTGTCCGCCGATGTGCGGCGCGGCCTCGCCGACGCGCTCGACGCCGCGCAGGCCGACGACGCGATCCGCGCGGTGCTGATCGTCGGCGCCGGCCGCAACTTCATCGCGGGCGCCGATATCCGCGAATTCGGCAAGCCGATCGTGCCGCCGTCGCTGCCCGACGTGTGCGAGCGGATCGAATCGGGCACGAAGCCGGTCGTGGTCGCGCTGCACGGCGCGACGCTCGGCGGCGGCCTTGAAGTCGCGCTCGCCGCGCATTACCGGCTCGCGGTGCCCGGCGCGAAGCTC
>NZ_JAAGPO010000229.1:0-234 GCF_017104825.1 Burkholderia sp. Ac-20345
TAAAAAAAAAAAAAAAAAAAAAAATATAGAAAGAGCAACCGGACAAACATGAACGAAAAAGGAGAAGTGAGGAAGTAAGAGATACTGGAGAGAGACAAAAAGTAGGAATGGATAATGAGAAGTATAACGCCACAGGCACGATACAGCATCGAGCAGTGATGGAGAATAGAGCTGAGGAGATAGGTACAAGATGAGACGCATAGCACAGACATGATGTAGATAGCTAAAACAAAA
>NZ_JAAGPO010000230.1:0-15089 GCF_017104825.1 Burkholderia sp. Ac-20345
TGGCGCGGCACGGCGCGCTCGGCGGAACCACGCTCACCCGCGCTTTGCGCGGGCGGCGCGACATCCTCCGCGTCGAACGGATCGGCGGAATCGGCAACGGCGGCGGGGGAACGGCGTGGTGACACAGGCATCGGATCGTCTGGGTGCTTCGCAAGGCAAGTACAATAGCGGCTTTCACGTCGTCCGAACGAACGACGCCGGCCAGGCCGCGCATCCCGTCATCATAGCGGCTCGCGCGCCCCATTTACGCGTTTCCGCCCCGCCGGCGACGCCCGCCGGCCGCTTCGAACCAGCCCGCATGTTCACGCTTTCCGATTTCGATTTCAATCTGCCGCCCGAGCTGATTGCACAAACCGCGCTGCCCGATCGCACCGCGAGCCGCCTGCTCGAGGTCGACGGCACCGTCGCGCCCGCGCGCCTGGTCGACCGCCATTTCACCGAGCTGCCGTCGTGCATCGCGGCCGGCGACCTGCTCGTCTTCAACGATACCAAGGTGCTGAAGGCTCGGTTCTTCGGCCAGAAGGCCAGCGGCGGCAAGATCGAGGTGCTGATCGAGCGCGTGACGGGCACGCACACGGCGCTCGCGCAGATCCGCGCGAGCAAGTCGCCGGGCGCCGGCACGACGCTGCGGCTCGCCGATGCGTTCGACGTGACCGTCGGCGAGCGCGTCGACCCGTTCTTCACGCTGAACTTCCCCGAGCCGTGCCTCGACCTGATCGAGCAGTACGGCCGCCTGCCGCTGCCGCCCTATATCGAGCACGATCCGGACGCGACCGACGAGACGCGCTACCAGACCGTCTACGCGAGCAACCCGGGTGCGGTCGCCGCGCCGACGGCCGGGCTGCACTTCGACCAGCCGATGCTCGACCGGCTCGACGCGATGGGTGTCGAGCGCGCGACGCTGACGCTGCACGTCGGCGCCGGCACGTTCCAGCCGGTGCGCGTCGACAACATCGCCGAGCACAAGATGCACAGCGAGTGGTACGACCTGCCGCAGTCGCTCGTCGACAAGATCGCCGCGACCCGTGCGCGCGGCGGCAACGTGATTGCCGTCGGCACGACGTCGATGCGCGCGCTCGAAGCCGCGGCGCGCGCGGCCGACGAAGCGGGCCGCCCGCTCGCGGCCACGCAGGCCGAGACCGACATCTTCATCACGCCCGGCTATCGTTTCCGCGTGGTCGACCGGCTCGTCACGAACTTCCACCTGCCGAAGTCGACGCTGCTGATGCTGGTATCCGCGTTCGCGGGCGTCGAGACGATCCGCGCGGCGTACCGGCACGCGATCGACGAACGCTACCGCTTCTTCAGCTACGGCGATGCGATGCTGCTCACGCGGCGCGACGCGCCGGAGACGGCCGACGCCGTATAAGCGACGCACGTGCCGCGCACCGCAAGAAATTGCCGTGCGCGGTGACGCCCTGCCCACTGCGCGCTACGATGGCGCGCACCCGCTTTTTCACCGCCGCCGGTCTTCCGGCGGCGTTTCCAACATGCGCCGGACTGTTTTCCGGTAGCGAGGAGAATGACGCGATGACCGAAGGTTCATCCCACGATACGCACGCCCCCGTGCAGGACCGCCCGGCGAACGGGCTCGAATTCGAACTGCTGACGACCGACGGCCATGCGCGCCGCGGCCGCGTGAAGCTCAACCACGGCGTGGTCGAGACGCCGATCTTCATGCCGGTCGGCACGTACGGCACCGTGAAGGCGATCCAGCCGCGCGAGCTGCACGAGATCAAGGCCCAGATCATCCTCGGCAACACGTTCCACCTGTGGCTGCGCCCGGGCCTCGACACGATCGACGCGCACGGCGGCCTGCATGGCTTCATGGGCTGGAACAAGCCGATCCTCACCGACTCGGGCGGCTTCCAGGTGTTCTCGCTCGGCGACCTGCGCAAGATCACCGAGGACGGCGTCACGTTCGCGTCGCCGATCAACGGCGACAAGCTGTTCCTGTCGCCGGAAGTGTCGATGCAGATCCAGAAGGTGCTGAACTCCGACGTCGTGATGCAGTTCGACGAGTGCACGCCGTATGCGACCAACGGCGTGCCGACCACGCACAAGGAGGCGGCCGACTCGATGCGCATGTCGATGCGCTGGGCGAAGCGCTCGCTCGACGAGTTCGACCGGCTCGGCAACCCGAATGCCCTCTTCGGGATCGTCCAGGGCGGGATGTTCGAGGACCTGCGCGACGAATCGCTCGCGGGCCTGTCGGAACTCGACTTCCACGGCCTCGCGATCGGCGGGCTGTCGGTCGGCGAGCCGAAGGAAGACATGATGCGCGTGCTGCGCCACGTGGGCCCGAAGCTGCCGGCCAACAAGCCGCACTACCTGATGGGCGTCGGCACGCCGGAGGATCTGGTCGAGGGCGTCGCGAACGGCATCGACATGTTCGACTGCGTGATGCCGACCCGCAACGCGCGCAACGGCTGGCTGTTCACGCGCTTCGGCGACGTGAAGATCCGCAACGCGACGCACAAGAACTCGCTGAAGCCGCTCGACGCGAGCTGCACGTGCTACACGTGCCAGAACTTCTCGCGCGGCTACCTGCATCACCTGCACCGCGTGGGCGAGATCCTCGGCGCGCAGCTCAACACGATCCACAACCTGCACTACTACCTGCAGCTGATGAGCGAGATCCGCGAAGCGATCGAGACCCACACGTTCGACGCGTTTCGCCAGCGCTTCGCGGAGGATCGGGCCAGAGGGGTCGACTGACGGACGGGCCGCCCGCACTGCGGCCCGTCACATGGGACGTGTACTAAATAACGCGTCCCAACTGTCGAACCCGACCGCCAAATATTACAATTACCTTTCCAAACAAGTCGCAACGGTACCGGTTCGCGCTTTAACAGCTTGATCCGAAAGCGCATTTGCCGATCCGTTTGCGCATGGGGCCGGTGGTAGAATAACCGGCTTATTTTTCGATCTTCCCTTACGGAGAGACCAACGTGCCGTTCATTTCCAACGCGTTCGCCCAAGGTGCCGGTGGCGCCGAATCGAGCCTGATGAGCTTCCTGCCGCTCATCCTGATGTTTGCCGTGCTCTACTTCATCATGATCCGTCCGCAGATGAAGCGTCAGAAGGAGCATCGCAACATGCTCGCGGCCATGGCCAAGGGCGACGAAGTCGTCACGAGCGGCGGCCTCGTGGGCAAGGTGACGAAGGTCACCGAAGGCTACATCGGCGTCGAGATCGCCGAAGGCACCGAAATCACCGTGCAGAAGGCTGCAGTCACGACCATTCTGCCGAAGGGCACGATCAAGTCGCTGTAAGCCCTTCACCGAGCGTCCGGCTCCCCGCGCCGTGCCCGCCTGAGAGAGCGGGCCGCCGCGGCGCCGGACGCGACGCTTTCACGCCAACCACCCGTTCGGCTCCCTCATGAATCGTTATCCACTCTGGAAATATGTCGTGATGGTCGTGGCGCTCGCCATCGGCCTTCTGTACACATTGCCCAACTTCTTCGGCGAAGCGCCGGCGGTGCAGGTGTCGAGCGGCAAGGCCACGGTCAAGCTCGACTCGACCACGCTGACCCAGGTCGAATCGGCGCTCGCGTCCGCGCAGATCACGCCGGACGACGTCACCTTCGAGAACACGGCGACCAACGCGAACATCCGCGTGCGCCTGAAGGACACCGATACGCAGCTGCGCGTCAAGGACCTGCTGCAGAAGTCGCTGAACGCCGACCCGAACGATCCGCAGTACGTCGTCGCCCTGAACCTGCAGAGCGCGTCGCCGCGCTGGCTGACTGCCCTGCACGCGCTGCCGATGTATCTCGGCCTCGACCTGCGTGGCGGCGTCCACTTCCTGCTCCAGGTCGACATGACGGGCGCGCTGACGAAGAAGCTCGATTCCGACGCGTCCGACGCGCGCACGCTGCTGCGCGACAAGAACATCCGCGACGGTGGCGTGAGCCGCGTCGACCAGTCCGTGGTCGTCAACTTCAGCGATGCGCAGACGGCGGAAGACGCCCGCAAGGTGCTCGCGCTGTCGATCACCGAACTGCAATGGGCGACCCAGCCCGGCGGTGGCGGCACCCAGGTCGTCGGCACGTTCACGCCGGCCGTGCAGAAGTCCGTCGAGGACGCCGCGCTCAAGCAGAACCTGACGACGCTCCACAACCGCGTGAACGAACTCGGCGTGTCCGAGCCGATCCTGCAACAGCAGGGCAGCGACCGCATCGTCGTCGAGCTGCCGGGCGTGCAGGACACCGCGAAGGCGAAGGACATCATCGGCCGCACCGCGACGCTCGAAGCACGCCTCGCCGACCCGATCAACACGCACCCGAACCCGAACGACCCGGTGCCGCCGGGTGAAGAGCTGTTCACGCAGGGCAACCAGGCGCCCGTGCTGCTGAAGAAGGAAGTGATCTTCACGGGCGACCGCATCATCGATGCATCGGCCGGCTTCGACGATCACCAGCGTCCGTCGGTCAACATCCGCCTCGATTCGGCGGGTGGCCGCTCGGTGCGCGCGGTGTCGCGCGAGAACATCGGCAAGCCGATGGCGATGGTGCTGTTCGAGAAGGGCAAGGGCGAAGTGCTGACGGTCGCGACGATCCAGTCGGAACTCGGCGACCGCTTCCAGATCACGGGCCAGCCGACGCCGCAGGCCGCGGCCGACCTCGCGCTGCTGCTGCGGGCCGGTTCGCTCGCAGCTCCGATGGACATCATCGAGGAACGCACGATCGGCCCGAGCCTCGGCGCCGACAACATCAAGATGGGCGTCCACTCGGTGATCTGGGGCTTCTGCGCGATCGCCGTGTTCATGATCGCGTACTACATGCTGTTCGGCGTCGTGTCGGTGATCGGCCTGTCGGTGAACCTGCTGCTGCTCGTCGCCGTGCTGTCGCTGATGCAGGCGACGCTGACGCTGCCCGGTATCGCCGCTATCGCGCTCGCGCTCGGTATGGCGATCGACTCGAACGTGCTGATCAACGAGCGCGTGCGTGAAGAACTGCGCGCGGGCCAGCCGCCGCAGACCGCGATCCAGGCCGGCTACGCGCATGCTTGGGCGACGATTCTCGACTCGAACGTCACGACGCTGATCGCCGGCCTCGCGCTGCTCGCGTTCGGCTCGGGCCCGGTTCGCGCGTTCGCGATCGTGCACTGCCTCGGTATCCTGACGTCGATGTTCTCCGCGGTGTTCTTCTCGCGCGGGATCGTCAACCTCTGGTACGGCGGCCGCAAGAAGCTGAAGTCGCTCGCGATCGGCCAGGTGTGGAAGCCGGAAGGCGCCGCTGCCGCCGCATCGTTCTCCGACGCGGACGAATCGACCGACACCGCACGCGCCGCGAAGCTCGCCGCGCCCGCGAAGGGCAACGCGCCGCGCGCCGCCGGCAAGCCGCAGCTGCGCAATCGCGCGCAGCAAGGCGTGTCGCCGAAGAAACCGGGCTCGACCCAATAAGGCCCCGGAGACGAATCATGGAATTTTTCCGCATCCGTAAAGACATTCCGTTCATGCGGCACGCGCTGGTGTTCAACGTGATCTCGCTGGTCACGTTCCTCGCCGCCGTGTTCTTCCTGTTCCACCGCGGGCTGCACCTGTCCGTCGAATTCACCGGCGGGACGGTGATCGAGGTGCAGTACCAGCAGGCCGCTGAACTCGAACCCGTGCGCGCGACGCTCGGCAAGCTCGGCTACGCCGACGCGCAGGTGCAGAACTTCGGCACGTCGCGCAACGTGCTGATCCGCCTGCAGCTGAAGGAAGGCCTCACGTCCGCGCAGCAGAGCGACCAGGTGATGGGCGCGCTGAAGGCGCAGAGCCCGGACGTCACGCTGCAGCGCGTCGAGTTCGTCGGCCCGCAGGTCGGCCGGGAGCTCGCGACCGACGGCCTGCTCGCGCTCGCGTGCGTCGTGATCGGCATCGTGATCTACCTGTCGTTCCGCTTCGAGTGGAAGTACGCAGTGGCCGGCATCATCGCCAACCTGCACGACGTCGTGATCATTCTCGGCTTCTTCGCGTTCTTCCAGTGGGAGTTCTCGCTGGCGGTGCTCGCGGCGATCCTCGCGGTGCTCGGCTACTCGGTCAACGAGTCGGTCGTCATCTTCGACCGGATCCGCGAAACGTTCCGCCGCGAACGCAAGATGAGCGTGCAGGAAGTGATCAACCACGCGATCACGACCACGATGTCGCGTACGATCATCACGCACACGTCGACCGAAATGATGGTGCTGTCGATGTTCTTCTTCGGTGGCCCGACGCTGCACTACTTCGCACTCGCGCTGACGGTCGGCATCATGTTCGGCATCTACTCGTCGGTGTTCGTCGCGGGTTCGCTCGCGATGTGGCTCGGCATCAAGCGCGAAGACCTGATCAAGGAAAAGAAGTCCGCGCACGATCCGGACGATCCGAACGCAGGCGCGCAGGTTTAAGCGCCACGCTGCTTCGGCATCGACGAAAAGCCGGCCCGGTTGGGCCGGCTTTTTTCATGCCCGCGACAGCCGACCGACATCGCGCAGCCTGCTCGCCCTGCCCCGTCACGCGCGTCGGCTACAATCGTGACCGTCCCGCCGCGCCGCCCGCCGGCCATGCGTCGGCGGGACAGCACCTTCGCCCTTCGTTCAAACGTGCGGCCCCGATGATGCCTCCCACGCGTGTCGTTGTTCGCCTTGCCGTTTGCGCCGCCGTCACGGCCGCGCTCCTGCCATGCGCGTCGTCCGTCGGTGCGCAACAGCCGGCGTCCGCCCCGCCCGCATCCGCATCCGCCGCTTCGGCACCCCCAGCCTCGTCGCCCACCACCGCCCGACCGCCTTCACCCTGCCCGCCTGACTGGGAGCCGCAGATCTGCGAGCTCAAGGCGGCGGTGGAAGTCCTGAAGCGGCAGCACCTGACCGACGTCGACATCGGCGCGCTGCTCGACGCAACGACCCACGCGGGAATCAAGACGCTGCCGTACGCGCGCTTCTTCGACGCGAAGGAAGAGCAGGAGCGGCGCGACGACGAACGGCGCGCGCGTGACGGCACGCCCGGCATCGGCATCGTGTTCGAGACGCGGCCCGACGGGCTGCACATCGTCGACGTGATTCCCGACGCGCCCGCGGAAAAGGCCGGTGTGCGCGCCGACGATCTCGTCGTCGCGATGAACGATGCGAGCGTCGTCGGCATCGACCCCGCCGACCTGACCAAACTCTCCAAGGGCGATGCGGGCGTGCCGCTGAAGCTCACGGTCCAGCGCGGCCCGTCGCACGCGATACTGAACTTCGCGCCGGTGCGGACGATCCTCAAGCCGCATCCGGCGACCGCGAAACGGCTCGACGGCGACATCCTGTACACGCGGCTGTCGAGCTTTCCGGAACCGGCGGTCGGCGACTACATCGACGCGGTTCAGGCCGCGCGCCGCGCGGGCCCGCCGGTGAAAGGCGTGATTCTCGACCTGCGCATCAACGGCGGCGGCGCGCTCAATGCGGCTATCGGCATCACCGCGCTGTTCGCGGGACGCGACCGCACCGCGATGGTGACGGTCGAGCGCGGCGACGCCAACCGCCGCCGCTACACGACCAACTGGCCCGATTACGAATTGCCGGTCATGCACGGCCAGGATCCGCTCGCGCCGCTGCAAGCCGACGACTGGTGGCGCACCGTGCCGCTCGTCGTGCTCGTCGACGGACAGAGCGCGTCGGCCGCCGAAGCGACCGCGGCGGCGCTGAAGGATCTCGGCCGCGCGAAGCTGCTCGGCATGCCGACCTACGGGAAGGGGCTCGCGCAGACGGGCGTCGACCTGATCGACGGCACGCGCCTGAATTTCACGTTCGCGCGCAACCTGCGGCCCAACGGCTGCCCGATGGACGGCTACGGCGTCGTGCCGGACTGGCTCGTGCCGCCACGCCGCGACTCGGACGTCGACGGCGTGCTGCTGTGGTACCGGGAAGCCGATCTCCCCCGCGCGCCGTATGCGGACCGGCTGGCGCCCGATCCGTTCGCGAAGGCGCGCAAGGAACGGCAGAAGCTGCGCGAGCAGCGTGCGCTCGCGAAGATCGTTACGGCGAAAAGCGCGGCGTTGCCGCAGCGTGTGTTCGGCACGGCAACCGACTGGCAGCTCAGGCAGGCACTCGCTGCACTCGCCGGGCGCCCCGTGCAGACGGTCGAAGCCAGGCCGCAACTGATGCCGGCGCAGCCCGTGTGCGAGCGCGCCGGCAACTGACGCGCGCCGCCCGCCCTGTTAGCGGAACCCGAACCGCCGGCGCAGCACGACCAGCGCGACGAGGCTCAGCACGGCCGCGAACATCAGGTAGAAGCTCGGCGCGGTCTTCATTCCGGTCGCCTTGATCAGCCACGCGATGATGAACGGCCCGAAGCCGCCGAAGATCGTCACCGCGACGTTATACGCGAGCGACATCCCGGTCGTGCGCGTCTGCACCGGAAACACTTCGGACAGCAAACCCGGCAGCGCCGCGAAGTACCCCGTCATCAGGAACGCGAGCAGCACCTGCAGCGCGATCAGCGTGCCGAAGCCCGGATGGGCAACCAGGTACGCGAACGCCGGATAGATCAGCACGAGGATGCCGACGGCCGGCGCGATCATCACGCGCACGCGGCCGTAGGTGTCCGACCAGTGGCCGACGAGCGGCGCGAACGCCATCTGGATCACGCCGACGACGAGGATCGCCGCGAACGCGGCCGACGGCGCGAGGCCGAGCTGCTTCACGCCGTAAGTCGGCATGAACAGCACGAGATAGGTCGCGACGGTGCCGAGCACGACCACGCCCATCGCGGCGACGAGGCGCGCCTTGTGCGACGCGAACGTGTCGCGCAGCGGGTTCGCGGTGCTTTCCGCCGCGAGGAATTCGGGCGTCTCGTCGACCTTCGTGCGGATGTAGTACGCGACCGGCCCGAGCAGCAGGCCGAAGAAGAACGGCACGCGCCAGCCCCACGACGCCATCTGCGCGGCCGACAACTGCGCGTTCAGCACGGTGCCGAAGCCGGCCGCGAGCAGCGTCGTGAGCCCCTGGCTCGCGACCTGCCAGCTCGCGAAGAAACCGCGCCGGCCCGGCACGTGCTCGGCGAGGAACGCGGTCGCGCTGCCGAATTCGCCGCCGGCCGAGAAGCCCTGCATCAGCCGGGCGGCAACGAGGATCACCGGCGCCGCGACGCCGATCGTCTCGTAGGTCGGCAGCACCGCGATGATCAGCGTGCCGGCCATCATCAGCAGGATCGACAGCGTGAGCGCAGCCTTGCGGCCCTCGCGGTCGGCATACGCGCCGAGTACGATCGCGCCGAGCGGACGCATGAAGAACGACACGCCGAACGTGCCGAGCGTGAGCAGCAGCGACACGGTGTCGTTGCCGGCCGGGAAGAACAGCTTCGAGATCGTCACCGCGAAGAAGCCGTAGACGACGAGATCGAACCACTCGAGCGCGTTGCCGATCGACGCGGCGACCACCGCGCGCCACACGCGCGGCGACGAGGCAATGGAACGGGACTGCGTGACGGCATGCATCGGCGATCTCCTTGTCGTTGTACGTTCTGTTCGAGGCGGCCGCGCGCGCCGTCGGCCTGCCCGGCGCCGCGCACAGCGCTCGGGCGATTATAGGCGCGCAAAAAAAACCGCCGCGCCCCCTGACGGGAACGCGGCGGCGGGCTCGCGGCGGGCCGGCTCGAAGGCCGGCCCGGCCGGCGGGCTTACTGCTGCTTGAGCGCTTCTGCCGTGATCAGCAGCTTCGTCTTCATCTTGAAGCCGTACTGCTTGCCGTAGTCGAGGCCGAAATCGCTGCGGTCGAATTCGCCGATGGCGTCGACGCCGCACACTTCACGCTTGAGCATCGGGTGCGGCATGCACTTGAACGAATCGATCTTCAGCGTCACCGGCTTCGTGACGCCATGCAGCGTCAGGTTGCCGACCACCGACACCGGCTTGTCGCCGTCGAACTTGATCGCGCCCTTGTAGTTCGCCTGCGGGAACTTGGCGACGTCGAAGAACTCGGCCGTCTGCAGATGCTCGTCGAGCTTCGCGCTGCCGGTCTGGATCGATGCGACGTCGGTCGTCACGTCGACCGTACCCGTCTTCGCCGCGCGGTCGAGCGTCACGCTGCCGCTCGACTTGTCGAACTTGCCGCGCCAGACCGACAGGCCGCCCATGTGGTCAGCCTCGAAGCTCGGGTACGTGTGGCTCGGGTCGAACTGGTACGTGACGCTTTCGGCGAAGGCCGAGAACGACAGCGACGCTGCCAGTGCGCCTGCGGCGATGATCAGTTGCTTTTTCAAACTCTTTCTCCTTGGAACGGCGCCGCGCCCTCGCGCGGCATTCAGGTGAGGCGACAGCCCGCCGCTTACTTGGTGGCGACGAGATGGAACTTGATCTGCACGTCGTCCGCGACGACCGACGTGTCCTTCCACTCGCCGGTGCCGACGCTGAACGCCGAGCGCTTGATCGGCAGCACGCCGTCGAAGGTCTGCGTCGCGCCGCTCTGCGTGACCGTGACGGGCACCGTGACGTTCTCGGACTTGCCCTTGATCGTCAGCTTGCCGGTCACGTTGTACTTGTTGCCGCCCGCCGGCGCGATCGCCGACGACACGAACGTCGCCTGCGGATACGCCTTCGCGTCGAACCAGTCCTTGCCGGCAACCTGGTCGTTGTACATCTTGTCGCCGAGGTCATAGCTCCCGACGTCGATCGTCATCTGGGCGCTGCCCTGCGCGGCTTTCGCCGGATCGAACTTCACCTGGGCGGAAAACTTCTTGAACGCGCCTTCGGTCGGCACGTTCATCTGCTTCGACACGGCGGACACCTTGCTCTTCGCGAGATCGACATCGGCGAGCGCCGCGCCCGACGCGACAAGTGACACCGCGGCGAACGCGGTCAGCATGGAGCGGGAGAAAGACACTTTCATGGGATCCTTCATTTGGCAAAGGGGAGTATCCGCGACAGCAGGCCGTCGCGGTCCAACAACTGGTGCTTGAGCGCCGCGACCACGTGCAGCGAAACGAGCGCAAGCAGAATGTAATTCAATGACACGTGCAGTGTCTTGAAGGTTTCCTTCAGCACCGGATCGGGATCGATCAGCCGCGGCAGCGGCACGATGCCGAGGTAGACGACCGGGATGTTCGACGCCGAGCTGTACAGGTAGCCCGTCACCGGAATCACGATCATCAGCACGTACAGCAGGATGTGCACGCCGTGCGACGCCGCACGCTGCCACGCCGGCGTATCGCCCGGCAGCGCCGGCGGCACGTGGGTCGCACGCCACAGCAAGCGAATGACGGCCAGCGCGAACGCCGTCACGCCGATCCACTTGTGCCACGAGAAGTACTTCAGCTTGGTCGGCGTGAAGCCGGGGATGTCGGTCATCACCCAGCCCAGCGCGAACGCGCAGACGATCAGCAGCGCGATCAGCCAGTGCAGCGCGATCGCCGTCTGCGTATAGCGTACCGGCCTGGCCGGCAGCGATTTCGATACCATCTTGGATTCCTCAGTTCAGCGAACGGCCGCGCCGGCAATTCGTCCGACGCTTGTCAAGGGCGCCATGCTACCGCAACCTTTTGACGCGCGCGGACTCTGAAGACAGGCCCGCCAGCCGGCTGACAGCTTCCTGTCATGTTACCGATCAGTCACCGAACATGCGATCGTTGACACGCCGAAAAAGGCCTTTTGGTAAGATTGGCGCGGGTTCCGGCCCCGTCGACGCGTCTCCCCAGCCGTCGCACAACTGCCTTTTTCATGCAACGAAACGACCTGATTGCCTGCCACGAGTGCGACGCACTGTTGCACAAACCGCGTCTGAGCGGACGTGAAATCGCGCGCTGCCCGCGCTGCGACGCGCTGCTCTATCGCAACAGCGCCGCGCAGATCGAGCGGATCTGCGCGCTCGCGCTCGCGGCGCTGATCACGTTCACGATCGCGCAGGTGTTCCCGATCCTCGAAATGGACGTGAACGGCAACCGCGTGCAGACCACGCTGATCGGCGCGATCGATTCGCTGTGGCACCAGGACATGGCGATCGTCGGTGTGATGGTGTTCTGCTCGACCGTGCTGTTCCCGCTCGTCGAGATGGCCGCGCTGCTGTACCTGCTGCTGCCGATACGGCGCGGCGTCGTACCGCCCGGCTTCAACCTGGTGCTGCGCGCGATCGAGCTCGTGCGGCCTTGGGGCATGATCGAGGTGTTCATGCTCGGGATCCTCGTCACGATCGTGAAGATGGTGAGTCTCGCAAGAGTCGTTCCCGATGCCGCGCTGTTCGCGTTCGCCGCGCTCACGCTGATGATCGCCGTCGTGCTGATGTTCGATCCGCGCACGCTGTGGGACATCGCCGACGACCTGCGCGCCGGGCGCTCGCCCGGGCAGCCCGACGATACCGCCCCGTTGCCGGAAGCCGCCCGCCGATGACGATCCCGACCGCCGCCCGCGAGGGCTATGCCAGCTGCCACGCATGCGGCCTCGTGCAGACGCTCGACCATCCGCACGCACACTGCGCACGCTGCGGCAGCGCGCTCCATTTCCGCACGCCGAACAGCCTGATGCGCACGTGGGCGCTGCTGCTCGCGGCCGCGATCCTCTACATTCCCGCGAACCTGCTGCCGATCATGCGCACCGCGTCGATCGTCGGCTCGCAGGAAGACACGATCATGAGCGGGGTCATCTATTTCTGGATCTCCGGCGACTGGCCGCTCGCCGTCGTCGTGTTCGTCGCGAGCATCCTCGTGCCGATGCTCAAGCTCGGCGTGCTGCTGATCCTCGTGATCAGCGCGCAGCGCCGCACCGCCTGGCGGCCGCTGCAGCGCACGCGCCTGTTCCGGATCGTCGAGCGCATCGGCCGCTGGTCGATGCTCGACATCTTCGTCGTGACGCTGACCGTCGCGCTCGTCCATTTTCGTTCGCTCGCCATCATCACGGCCGGCCCCGGCGCGCTCGCGTTCGGTTCGGTCGTGATCCTGACCATGCTCGCGTCGATGCAGTTCGATCCCCGCCTGATCTGGGATCCAGTCGAAACCTCAGGGAATCACCATGAATAGTCCACAAGGCCCGCAGCACGACGCGCCCCGGCCGCCCGATCCGACGATCTCGACGAAAAGCGGCTGGCTGCCGTCGCTCGTCTGGCTCGTGCCGCTGATCGCCGCGCTGATCGGCATCGGCCTCGTGATCAAGTCCGTGCGCGAGCGCGGCCCGGAAATCACGATCAGCTTCCACAGCGCCGAAGGGCTCGAGCCCGGCAAGACGCAGGTCAAGTACAAGGACGTCGAGATCGGCATGGTCAAGACGATCAAGCTGTCGAAGGACCTGTCGCGCGTGCTCGTCCAGGTGCAGCTCAAGAAGGAAGCGGAGGACTTCGCGGTCAAGGGCTCGCGCTTCTGGATCGTGCGGCCGCGCGTCGGCGCGACCGGCGTGTCGGGGCTCGGCACGCTGCTGTCGGGCGCGTACATCGGCGTCGACGCCGGGCGCTCGGACGATACGCTGACCGACTTCACCGGCCTCGAGACGCCGCCCGCCGTCACGGGCGACCAGAAAGGCGCGCAATACGTGCTGCGCGGCGATTCGCTCGGCTCGGTCGACATCGGCTCGCCGGTCTACTACCGCCGCGTGCAGGTCGGCCAAGTGGTCGGCTTCTCGCTCGACAAGGACGGCACGGGCGTCACGTTCAACGTGTTCGTCAATGCGCCGTACGACCAGTACGTCGGCGTGAACTCGCGCTGGTGGCAGGCGAGCGGCGTCGACCTGCGGCTCGACTCGAGCGGCCTGAAGCTGAACACGCAGTCGCTCGCGACGGTGATCCTCGGCGGCATCGCGTTCCAGACGCCGCCGAACCAGGGCTCCGGCACGACGGCGCCGAACAACACGACGTTCCGCCTCGCGTCCGACGAGGGCGACGCGATGCGCGACCCGGACGGCCAGCCGCTGCAGGTCGTGATGAACTTCAACCAGTCGCTGCGCGGGCTCGCCGTCGGCGCGACGGTCGACTTCCGCGGCATCGTGCTCGGCGAAGTGACGAACATCGGCATCGACTTCGATCCGAAGACGAAGAACTTCCTGATGCCGGTGACGATGAACGTGTATCCGGAACGCCTCGGCCG
Organism: Burkholderia sp. Ac-20345; assembly: GCF_017104825.1. Classification (NCBI taxonomy): domain Bacteria; kingdom Pseudomonadati; phylum Pseudomonadota; class Betaproteobacteria; order Burkholderiales; family Burkholderiaceae; genus Burkholderia; species Burkholderia sp. Ac-20345. The sequence goes on from NZ_JAAGPO010000230.1 coordinate 14,005, forward strand.
CCGCTTCCGCGAAACGATCGAGAGCAAGGGCGAACCGGCCCGCCGCGAGATCGTCGAGCGGCTCGTCCAGCACGGGCTGCGCGGCCAGCTGCGCACCGGCAACCTGCTGACGAGCCAGCTGTACGTCGCGCTCGACTTCTTCCCGAAGGCACCGGCCGTGAAGATCGACACGGCGCGCCAGCCGCTCGAGCTGCCGACCGTGCCGAACACGCTCGACGAGCTGCAGCTGCAGGTCGCCGACATCGCGAAGAAGCTCGACAAGGTGCCGTTCGACCAGATCGGCGCAAACCTGAACAGCGCCCTGTCGAACGCCGACAAGCTGTTCAAGCAGCTCGACACGCAGGTCGCGCCGGAAGCGCGCGACACGCTGTCGGCCGCGAAGCAGACCTTCTCGACCGCCGAAGCGACGCTGCAGCAGGATTCGCCGCTGCAGTCCGACGTGCGCGGCGCGCTGAAGGAGCTCACGCGCACGCTGCAGTCACTGAACGCGCTCGCCGACTACCTCGAGCGCCACCCCGAATCGCTGCTCAAGGGCAAGCCAGGAGATCAACAATGACGACACGCGTGAACGGTTTCGCGAGCGGCGCGGCGGCGGCTGTCGCCGCCCTCGCGCTCGCCGCGTGCAGCTCGCCGCCCGCGCGGTTCTACACGCTCAGCCCGGCCGACGCCGCGGCGCCGCTGCGCACCGCGCCGGCCAACCCGGCGTTCCTGATCGAGGTGCCGTCCGTCGGCGTGCCCGAGCAGGTCGCGAAGAACCAGCTGGTCGTGCAGAAGAACGCCGCGCAGGTCGACGTGCTCGAGCAGGAACGCTGGGCGTCGCCGCCCGCCGACGAGATCCGCCGCGCGCTGTCGGAGGATCTCGCCGCGCAGCTCGGCACGATCGACGTCGCGAATTCCGCGACGCCGCCCGGCGTGCCCGTGTATCGGATCAGCGTGAACGTGCAGCGCTTCGAATCGTGGCCAAGCTGGCCGTGCTGCTCGACGTGGCGGCGCAAGCCGGCCTCGACCCGGTCGCGGTGCTCGACGGTACCGGCCTCACGCCGGCCGCCGTCGCGGACCCGTTCACGCTCACGTCGCCGCTGCAG
>NZ_JAAGPO010000231.1:0-15207 GCF_017104825.1 Burkholderia sp. Ac-20345
CGCGCCGCAGCGCGTCCGCAAGCTCGTCGACGAAGGATTCGCGCGCGAATGCGTGCGCGTGTCCGGGAATCGTGTGGCCGGCATCGGCGAGCTCGATCGACGTCCGCGCATGCCGATAGACGAACGGCGCGGCGGTGCCGGTATCCGCAGGTTCGGTCTTCGCACCGTGCGGTGTGTGACGATCGTCCGTTGCCGCCTGCGCGCGATAGCGCCACGTCGTCATCCGCCCGTCGGACGCGGTCCGCGCTTCGATGTCGAGCGATACCTGCGCGTCTGCATGCGCATCGCTGATCGGCCATGTGTAGCGCGCGTGGTGCGCGCGCGCCGCATCGGTGCCGGCTTCGTCGCGCGGCTCGGGTAGCGTCACGCGCTCCGGCGCGACGGGCAAGCCTGCGTCAGGCTTCATCGCCGCCTCGCAGGTAGCGTGCCGCGCGATGCACGGCCCGGATGATCTCCAGGTGCGTGCCGCAGCGGCAAAGATTGAAGCGCAGCGCATCACGGATCGCCGCATCGTCCGGTGCGGGATTGCGGTCGAGCAGCGCCTTCGTGCTCATGATCATCCCGTTCAGGCAATAGCCGCACTGCGCGGCCTGCTCGTCGATGAACGCGCGCTGGATCGGATGCGGCGCGTCGCGCGACCCGAGCCCTTCGAGCGTCGTGACGTCGCGCCCGCTCGCGGCGGCGGCCGGCACGACGCACGAACGCGTCGCCTGCCCGTCGACCAGCACCGTGCATGCGCCGCACTGCCCGAGCCCGCAGCCGTATTTCGGGCCGTTGAGCGCGCAGTCGTTGCGCAGGACCAGCAGCAGCGGCGCATCGGGCGCGGCATCGTCGAAGGTGTGCGGCGTGCCGTTCACGCGAAACGCCAGCGGCCGCGACGGAGAAGCGGGATGGGACATGAATGGATCCGGAATGCGGCGCGCGGGCCGAGGGCGACGGATAGCGGGCGACCGGCGGCGGGCGACCGGCAGCGGGCACTGCCGCCGGTTGGCGTCCGCCGGTGCGCGCCCGCCGGTGCGCGCCCGACATATAACACGCCGAAAAACACACGTACCGGCGCCTCGGCGCTCGCGACGGCGCAGCGCCGGCCGGCACGGGCATCGCGTACGCGTCAGGCCACGGCCGCGATGCTGTTGCGCGACGGCGAGACGAGCGGCACGTCGAACACGTCGTAGCCGAACACCCACGACGGATCCTCGTTCGTGCGCAGCCACGTGTTGTTGTGCGACACGAGCTGCACCTTCGACGCGCGCGCCGCGCGATTCGCCTCGTACAGCGCGAACGCGCCCGCGTAGTCGCTGACGCCAACTTCGTCGAGGCAGCGCGCGAGCATCGCCGCATCCTCGATCGCCATCGCCGCGCCCTGCGCCATGTGCGGCTTCATCGGATGGCACGCGTCGCCGAGCAGCACGAGGCGGCCGCGGCTCCACAACGGCAGCGGATCGCGCTCGAGCAGCGGCCACTTGGTGATCGACGGCGACACGTCGATCAGGTGCTGGATGTCGGCATGGAAACCCGCGAACGCCTCGCGCATTTCGTCGCGACTGCTGTCGACCATCGATACGCCCTCCGGCCATTCGGCCTGCGGCACGCCGGTCACGTAGTAATACTCGTCGCGCTTCTCGGTCACGTAGTAGACCATCATGTGGCGATCCTCCGACCACCATTTCACGCACATGTCGTACGGCTTGTTGCCGAGCAGCGACGCCGGGAACACCGCGCGGTGCGCGACGTAGCCCGTGTAGCGCGGCGGTTCCGCGCCGAGCAGGTGCTCGCGGATCCGCGAATTCACGCCGTCCGCGCCGATCACGATGTCGGCCGTGTCGACACTGCCGTCGGTGAACGTCAGGCGCACCGCGTCGCCGGTGTCCTCCACCGCCGCGAGCCGCTTGCCGAAGCGGATCGTGCCGGGCGTCACCGCCTGCGTCATCAATGCATGGAAATCGCCGCGATGCACGGTCAGGTAGCTCGCGCCGTAGGCCTTGCGCGCGTAGTCGCCGAGCGGAATCTGCGCGAGCACGTCGGCCGTCTGCCAGTCGCGGCTGTACCAGAAATCCGGATGCGAACCCATCGTCTCCAGCGCGTCCTCGCAGCCGATGCGCCGCATGATCTTCATCACGTTCGGGCCAAGGTGGATGCCCGCGCCGAGGCGCGAGAACGCCGGCGCCTGCTCGTACAGCGCGACGTCGTAGCCGCCGCGCTGAAGCAGCGCCGCGGCGGCCGTGCCGCCGAGACCGGCGCCGATGATTGCGATACGGGGTGTGCTCATGCGGATCTCCTGATCGTGGGCCCGTCGCCGGACACGGCGCGATAACGGGCGGATTGAATGGCGTTTATGTAGCGTACACACTCAATTTATTCAGGACAAGCGGATTATCTTTCGTCGCCCGGACATTCGGGAAAACACCAATAATTCCTCGAATATACGCGCCATCAAGAGGATGACGCATGATCCACACCATTTTGATCCATTGCCATTTTCAAATGTACACACTAGACTTTGCTCGACATCCGGCGATCCCGCATCAGCGTGCCGCCCCACCCTTACCGACACGGAGCCCCCCGTCATGAGCAAGACCTACCGCATCGGCCAGATCGTGCCGAGTTCCAACACGACGATGGAAACCGAGATTCCCGCGATGCTGCGGCTGCGCGAAACGATCCGCCCCGAGCGCTTCACGTATCACTCGAGCCGGATGCGGATGAAGAAGGTCGTCAAGGAAGAACTCGCGGCGATGGATGCCGAATCCGACCGCTGCGCGGTGGAACTGAGCGATGCACGCGTCGACGTGCTCGGCTACGCGTGCCTGGTCGCGATCATGGCGATGGGGCACGGCTATCACCGCGTGTCGCAGGCGCGCCTGACCAAGCACACGGCGGACAACGGCGCGCAGGCGCCGGTGCTGACGAGCGCGGGCGCGCTCGTCGACGCGCTGAAGGTGATCGGCGCGAAGCGGATCGTTGTCGTCGCGCCGTACATGTTGCCGTTGACGGAGCTGGTGGTCGACTACATCCGCAACGAAGGTTTCGACGTGCTCGACTACCGTGCGCTGGAGATCCCCGACAACCTCGACGTCGGCCGCCACGACCCGGCGCGCCTGCCCGACATCGTGAAGACGCTGCCTTACCAGGACGCCGATGCGATCGTGCTGTCCGCGTGCGTGCAGATGCCGTCGCTGCCGGCCGTCGCGAAGGTCGAGGCGATGACGGGCAAGCCCGTGATCACGGCCGCGATCGCAACGACCTACGCGATGCTGCGCGAGCTCGACCTCGAACCCGTCGTGCCCGGCGCCGGCGCGCTACTGTCCGGCGCGTACTGAGCGCGGCCCATTCGACGGAGTCCATTCATGCCCTCGACTTTCCTGTATGGCGCGAACATCCGCGCGAACGGCATCCGCCAGCACTACTTGCGCTACGGCGGCGCGACCGGCGCGCGCGCAGCGCGACCGGCGATCGTGCTGATTCCCGGCATCACGAGCCCCGCGATCACGTGGGGTTTCGTCGGCGAAGTATTCGGCGCGGCGTTCGATACCTACGTGCTCGACGTGCGCGGCCGCGGGCTGTCCGACGCGTCGCCGTCGCTCGACTACAGCGTCGATGCACAGGCCGACGACATCGCGGCACTCGTCGCCGCGCTCGGCCTGCCGCGCACGAGCCTCGTCGGCCATTCGATGGGCGCGCGGATCGCCGCGCGCGCGGCGCGGCGCACCCTCCGCGGGCTCGAATCGGTCGCGCTCGTCGATCCGCCCGTATCGGGCCCGAACCGCCGCGACTATCCGGGCAAGCTGCCGTGGTACATCGACTCGATGGCGCTCGCGCGTGCCGGCACCGACGCCGAAGGCATGCGCGCGTTCTGCCCGACCTGGACCGACGCCGAACTGCAGTTGCGCGCCGAATGGCTGCACACCTGCGACGAGCGCGCGGTGCGCGCGTCGTACGAAGGCTTCCACACCGACGATTTCCACGCGGATGCCGCGCAGCTGGCCGTGCCATCGCTGCTGATCACGGCCGAACGCGGCGACGTGGTACGCGACGACGATGTCGCCGAGCTGCAGCGCGCGACGCCGTCGATGCGGCACGCGCGCGTGCCCGACGCCGGCCACATGATTCCGTGGGACAACGCACCGGGCTTCTACGCGGCGTTCGGCGACTTCCTCGGCGCGCCGCTCGCGGCCTGATCGCGCGGCGCCCGCCTCTTTCCTTCACGCCTTTACCGGAGCCGACGATGCCAGTCAGCGATACCCAACTGATCGACGCGTGGAAGCAGGTGCTCACGCTGTCACGCCTCGAACCGGGCCAGACCGTCACGATCCTGACGAGCGCGGCCACCCACCCGCAGACGCTGTCGTGCGCGCTGATCGCGACGCAAACGATGGGCGCGATAGTCAACCGGCTCGACCTGCCGCCGGTGAACGGCGACAAGGCGTTCAGCCGCGACCCGCTCGCGTACCTCGGCACGACGCCGCTGACCGGCAACAAGGCCGCGATCGCCGCGCTGCGCGAGAGCGACCTCGTGCTCGACCTGATGACGTTGCTGTTCTCGCCCGAGCAGCACGAGATCCTGAAGTCCGGCACGAAGATCCTGCTCGCGGTCGAGCCGCCCGAAGTACTCGTGCGGATGGTGCCGACGCTGGCCGACCGCACGCGCGTGCTCGCCGCGGCGAAGCACATTGCCGCCGCCCGCGAGATGCGCGTGACGTCGGCGGCCGGCACCGCGCTCGTGTGCCCGCTCGGCGATTTTCCGCCGACGGCCGAATACGGCTTCGTCGACGCGCCGGGCCGCTGGGACCACTGGCCGAGCGGCTTCGCGCTGACCTACCCGAACGACCGCACCGCGCACGGCACGATCGTGATCGATCGCGGCGACATCCTGTTGCCGCAGAAGCACTACGTGAGCGAGCCGATCGTACTGACCGTCGAAGGCGGCTACGCGACGCGCATCGAAGGCGGCGTCGATGCCGACCTGCTGCGCGACTACATGGAAACCTTCGCCGACCCCGAAGGCTATGCGATCTCGCATATCGGCTGGGGGCTGCAGCCGCGCGCGCGCTGGTCGACGCTCGGCCTGTACGACCGCGAGGCGACGATCGGGATGGACGCGCGCGCGTTCGAGGGCAACTTCCTGTTCTCGCTCGGCCCGAACAACGAAGGCGGCGGCAACCGCACGACCACCTGCCACATCGACATCCCGCTGCGCCGCTGCACGGTCGAACTCGACGGCGCAACCGTCGTGCGCGACGGCCGCGTGACCGACCAACCCGCCTGACCGGCGAGCCCCCGACACCATGAACAATCTCTCCCGCCACGCCGAAGCGAACGTCTATCGCCAGCAGGGTTTCGGCACGCCGCTGCCGCCGCACGGCAACATCGGCCTCTTGATCGTCGACTTCGTGGTCGGCTTCGCCGATCCCGCGACGTTCGGCGGCGGCAACATCGCGCCGGCGATCGCGCGCACGACGCGTGCGCTCGCGCTGGCGCGCAAACGCGGCTGGCCCGTCGCGCACAGCCGCATCGTGTACGCGGAAGACGGCAGTGACGACAACGTGTTCTCGCTGAAGGTGCCCGGCATGGCGACGCTGACCGAACACCATCCGAACAGCGCGATCGTGCCAGAGCTCACGCCCGCACCCGGCGAGCTCGTCGTGCGCAAGACCGTGCCGTCGGCATTCTTCGGCACGCAGCTGGCGCCGTGGCTCGCGCAACGCGCGGTGCAGACGCTGCTCGTCGCGGGCGCCGTGACGAGCGGCTGCGTGCGCGCGAGCGTGGTCGACGCGATGTCGCACGGGTTCCGCCCGCTCGTGCTCGCCGACTGTGTCGGCGATCGCGCGATCGCGCCGCACGACGCGAACCTGTTCGACATGCAGCAGAAATACGCGGCCGTGATGCCGCTCGACGATGCGATCGCGGCGATCGATGCGGTGCAGGCGCGCACGCGCTGAATCGTCGCGGCGGGCTGGCGGCTTCACTGGCCTGCGCCCGCCCGCACGATTGACGCTGCGCTTTTGGCGGCCTAGATTGGCGTCGCGTGCGCTCGCGACGGCCGCCGCCATTGCGCACGGCACACACCGCGAACAGGACGTCCGGGCCGCCGGCCACCTCGCCCCGCGCAAGCCGCAGCCGGCCGCGCGCCGCATCTCCCTCGACAGGACCCTTCATCCGTGAACCGCTCCGAACTGCTCGCGCGCAACGGCTGCCTGACCGTGATCCGGCCGCCCGCGCCACCCGTCAAGCCGGCGCCCGGCCAGCCGGGCAGCCTGTCGTCCTACGTGCCGGCGCTGCCGGAAGTGTTCGTCGCGATTCTCGACGACGGCCGCATCCTCGCGTTCAACGGCCACGTCGATCTCGGCACCGGCATCCGCACGTCGCTCGCGCAGATCGTCGCCGAGGAACTCGATGTGCCGGCCGCGCGCGTGACGATGGTGCTCGGCGACACGGCCGCGACACCAAACCAGGGCCCGACCATCGCGAGCGCGACGATCCAGATTTCCGCGACGCCGCTGCGCTGCGCGGCCGCGCAGGCACGTCAAGCGCTGCTGGCGCTTGCCGCCGAACGGTTCGATGTCGACGCGGCGCAACTGCACATCGACGATGCGACGATCTCGGCGAACGGGCAAACGGCCACGTTCGCCACGCTCGTCGCCGCGCACCGGATCGCGCTGACACTGGACCTGAACACCCGCACGAAAGATCCCGCCCTATACCGGATCGTCGGCCGGTCGTCGCCGCGCGTCGACCTGCCCGCCAAGGCAACCGGCCAGCTCACGTTCGTGCACGACATGCGCGTGCCGGGCATGCTGCACGGCCGTGTCGTGCGGCCGCCGTATGCAGGCCACGACAGCGGCGCATTCGTCGGCACCTCGCTCGTCGACGTCGACCGCGCGTCGGTGGCCGACGTGCCGGGGCTCGTGGCCGTCGTTGCGATCGGCGATTTCGTCGGCGTGGTGGCCGAGCGCGAGGAACACGCGATCCGCGCGGCGCGCCAGCTGCGCGTGACGTGGCGTCCGCTCCCCGCGCTGCCGTCGCTCGACGCACCGACTGCCGCGATCGCCGCCGCGCCGGCCAAACGCCGCGTGCTGCTCGACGAAGGCGATGTCGACGCGGCGCGTGCGCAGCCCGACACGATCACGCTGTCGCGCACCTACGCGTGGCCGTTCCAGATGCACGGTTCGATCGGCCCGTCATGCGCGCTCGCCGACTATCGCGAGCCCGGCGACGGCCGGATCACGGTGTGGTCCGGCACGCAGAATCCCGTATCGCTGCGCTACGACCTCGCGACGCTCGTCGCGCGCGACGAAGCCGATTTCGACGTGGTGCGGATGGAAGCGGCCGGCTGCTACGGCCGCAACGGCGCGGACGACGTGTGCGGCGACGCGCTGCTGCTGTCGCGCGCGGTCGGCCGCCCGGTGCGCGTGCAGCTCTCGCGCGCGGACGAACATCTGTGGGAACCGAAAGGCGCGGGCCAGTCGATGCAGGTGACCGGCACCGTCACGCGCGACGGCCGCCTGCTCGGCTACGACTTCACGACGCGCTACCCGTCGAACGATGCGCCGCTGCTCGCGGCGCTGCTGACCGGCGCGATCGCGCCCGAGCCGCGCGTGTTCGAGATGGGCGACCGCACCGCCGTGTCGCCGTACGCGAGCCCGCATCGCCGCTTCGTCTGCGAGGATCTCGCACCGCTCGTGCGCGCGTCGTGGCTGCGCGGCGTGTCCGCGTTGCCGAACTCGTTCGCGCACGATGCGTTCGTCGACGAATGCGCGGCGCTGACCGGCGTCGACCCGCTCGCGTTCCGGCTGCGCCACCTGCAGGACACGCGCGCGACCGAACTGCTGCAGGCCGTGGCCGACCGCGCGGGCTGGACGCCGCGCGTGCGGCGCACGCCGCATGAACCCGCTGCGTCGCAAATCGTACGCGGCCGCGGGATCGCCTACGCGCGCTACGTGCACAGCCGCTTCCCCGGCTTCGGCGCCGCGTGGTCGGCATGGATCGTCGACCTGAGCGTCGATCGCGTGTCGGGCGAGATCCGCATCGAACGCGTGACGGTCGGCCAGGACACGGGCACGATGATCAACCCCGATGGCGTGCGCCACCAGATCCACGGCAACGTGATCCAGGTATTGAGCCGCACGCTGAAGGAGCGCGTGCGCTTCGCCGACGGCAAGGTCGCGTCGCGCGAATGGGCGAGCTATCCGATTCTCACCTTCGCGGAAGTGCCGGACGTCGATGTCGTGCTGATGCCGAGGCAAGGCGAGCCGCCGCTCGGCGCGGGAGAATCGGCGTCGGTGCCGGGCCCTGCCGCCATCGCGAACGCGTTGTTCGATGCGACCGGTGTGCGGTTCTACGCGCCGCCGTTTACGCCGGAGACGGTCCGGGCCGCGTTACGCGAGGCAGGCCGGCTGATGACGGCCGACGCGGCTGGCGCGCAGGTGGCAACCGGCACGGCTTAGGCGCTGCGGGCTGCGTCGCAGGATCGAATCGGCCGACCGGACGGGCACGACTACCACCCCGCGAGCGACGCACATCAAGCGTCGCCGTCTTCTTCCATCATCTTGCGCAGCAGGAACTGCAGCGCGACCCGCTCGCCCGGATTGAGCGCGCCATACGTACGCTCCGTCACCTGCCGCGCGAACGGCACCGTGCGGTCGATCAGCGCGACGCCGGTCGCGGTGGCGCGCACGATCAGCTTGCGGCCGTCGTTCGGATCGGGCAACACCTCGATCAGCGCGCGCGCCTTCAGGCGATCGACCACGCCGCGGATCGTCGCCTGGTCGATCGCGGTCGCCTTGACGATATCGTTCAGCGAGCACCCCTGGCGCTCCTTGACCGCACACAGCGTGACGAACTGCGCGGCCGTGAGATCCGAATCGGGGATCGCTTCCTGGAAGATCGACACGTGCCGCTGATACGCGCGGCGCAGCAGGTGTCCGACCTGGTCGTGAAAGTCGTAGGAATCCTTCGAAGACGCCATGAAAGTAAAGGCCCGTGCCGCATGTAAGTGAAAGACAAGCAGTGTACACCCTCAATTTGGCACAACCTGCAGCCGGGTCGCCGCTTCATTGCGGTGCATCAGGATTCGCGGCACCGGGCGTGCGGTGCGCCCGACGATCGCCCGACAGCTGCGTACTGCTGGCCGAGCACGCCGCCACGACGGCGGGCCATGCACGTTCGAACCTGCTGCCGCGCACGTGCTTGCGCGCATCGGCAGACTTTCGTGCACACACTTTACTTTTAAGCGCATACGCACGAATTTTGTGCATGGTTTTGCACCTCTCAATCCTCTTTCAAATCACGCTCATTGTTGTCAAAAACCTCATCAAACTCGCGGTTTTTCTCACGTAAACGCTTGCCTTATCGCGGCCGGAATCGTGCCTGTGCGATTCGGTATTTTCTAGTGTGTACGCTATTTAATTGCCGTGATATACAGACTCCAGTGCGCAGCGGAACGTCCGCTCGCGTCGATCGGCCACCCATTCATCCGACACATTCGAACAGGGGCAATCCCATGTCTACCGCACACCCGAGCGCCGCCGTTTCCCCCGACGACGCGCTGCACGGCAATCTGTATCGCAAGGTCACGCTGCGCCTGATCACCCTCTTCTGCCTGTGCTACTTCGCGGCCTATCTCGACCGCATCAACATCGGGCTCGCGAAACTCCAGATGCTCGACGCGCTGAAGTTCAGCGATACCGTGTACGGGCTCGGCGCCGGCCTGTTCTTCGCCGGCTACATCCTGTTCGAAGTCCCGAGCAACCTGGTGCTGCAACGCGTCGGCGCGAAGCTGTGGATTGCACGGATCATGATCACGTGGGGCCTGCTGTCGGGTGCGACGATGTTCGTACACACGCCGACGCAGTTCTACATCGTGCGCTTCCTGCTCGGCGCGGCCGAGGCCGGCTTCCTGCCCGGCGTGCTGCTGTACCTGACGCAGTGGTATCCCGATGCGCGCCGCGCGCGGATCGTCGCGCTGTTCATGGTCGGACTGCCGTTGTCGAGCATGATCGGCAGCCCGATCTCCGGGTGGATCATGCGCGCGTTCGACGGCGCGCACGGGCTCGGCGGCTGGCAGTGGCTGTTCCTGCTCGAAGCGCTGCCGTCGGTGCTGCTCGGCTTCGCGGTGCTGCGCTGGCTGCCCAACAACATCGAGTCCGCGCAATGGCTGAACGCCGACGAGAAACACGCGTTGCGTACGAACCTCGACGCCGATCCGGCCGGCAACAAGAGCCATGCGCTCGGCAAGGCGTTCTCCGATCCGAAGGTATGGGCGCTCGGCCTGATCGACCTGTGCGTGCTGCTCGGCCTCTATGCGGTGAGCTTCTGGCTGCCGACGATCCTGCGCGATACCGGCGTGAAGGATGCGTATCACATCGGCTGGCTGATGGTGATCCCGAATGCCGCGGCCGTGCTCGCCACGCTGTACTGCGGCGCAAGCTCCGACCGCGCGCGCGAACGCCGCTGGCATATCGTCGTGCCGTTCATGGTGTCGGCCGTTGCGCTGGCGATCGCGGCATCGTCGTCGCACGGCACGTTCGGGACGGTGCTGCTGTTCTCGCTGATCAACGCGGGCGCAGCCGCCGCAATGCCGGTCGTCTGGGCGTTGCCTTCGACGTTCCTGAAGGGCTCGGCCGCCGCCGGCGGGATCGCGTTCGCATGCTCGATCGCCAACCTCGGCGGGTTCGGCAGCACCTACTTCATCGGCTGGCTGCGCGACACGTTCCATTCGCAAAGCGCGGGGCTGTACGGTTTCGCCGCGTGCATGGTGATCGGCTGCGCCCTCGCGCTCGCGTATCCGGCCCGGCTCGTGAACCGCTGACGCAGCGCATCGGCCGCGCAACGCGGTCGTTTTTACAACCGCGCCAAGCGCGCGGCCCGCTGCACGTTCCCCGTTTCGCCCCGCGCACGCCGCCCCGCCGGCGCGTGCGCTTCCCGCCGCTTCTCCCCGCTCCCTTCCCGCCGCCACTCGCCGCGCAGGCATATCGCTTGCGCCATCCACGCCCCCGCCCCCCCGGCGGCCAGCATCCCTCCCCCAACCGGCGCTATGCACCGCGCGACCTTCGCGCGGCGATCCCGCATCGCAATCAGGATGCCGGCGAAGACGGCTCGCGATACATGACGAAGTGAATATCGCTGCATGACACCTCCGCTGATGTCGACGTGGATGGAGCCCGCTGGAGAGCAATTCCCGTGCCGAACCGACCGTCGGCAGCGCCTGCATTCCATTCATTTTTCAAATGACGCCTAACCGAATATTTAATTTCCCATGACCGTGCCGGCCTTCCATACTCGCGAACAAATCCGAGACATAACGTCCACGGCGGCCGGGCCGGCGCAGCGTTCCCACGCTGCCGGTTTCGCGCCCCGCACATGGAAGGAGACAACGGCGTGCAACTGGAAGCCACCCACCGCCCGGGCATCGTGCTCGGCGCGGACGACGCATCGTATCGAACCGATTCGGCCGCGCGCGACCCGGCGCTGAGCCCGCGGCTGCACAACCCCGACCTCGCGCCCACCAAGGCCGAGGGCCGGACGTGGGGCCGCTACAGCATCTTTGCGCTGTGGACCAACGACGTGCACAACATCGCGAACTACTCGTTCGCGATCGGGCTGTTCGCGCTCGGCCTGTCGGGCTGGCAGATGCTCGCGTCGCTCGCGATCGGCGCGGTGCTCGTGTACTGCTTCATGAACCTGACCGGCTACATGGGCCAGAAGACCGGCGTGCCGTTCCCGGTGATCAGCCGGATGAGCTTCGGCATCTACGGCGCGCTGCTGCCCGCGATGATCCGCGCGGTGATCGCGATCGCATGGTTCGGTATCCAGACCTATCTCGCGTCGGTCGTGCTGCGCGTGCTGCTCACCGCGATCTGGCCGGGCCTCGCCGCATTCGACCAGAACGCGATCTTCGGGCTGTCGTCGCTCGGCTGGGTCACGTTCGTCGCAATCTGGCTCGTGCAGATCGGCATCCTCACGTACGGGATGGAAATGGTCCGCAAGTACGAGGGGCTGGCCGGCCCGGTCATCCTCGTCACGACGCTGTCGCTCGCCGCATGGATGTATAGCCGCACCGGCGGCCATCTTGCGATGTCGATCGGCAAGCCGCTGACCGGCTTCAAGATGTGGACGGAGATCTTCGCAGGCGGCTCGCTGTGGCTCGCGATCTACGGCACGCTGGTGCTCAACTTCTGCGATTTCGCGCGCTCGTCACCGAGCGCGAAGACAGTGCGCGTGGGCAACTTCTGGGGCCTGCCGGTCAACATCCTCGTGTTCGCGACGATCAGCTTCGTGCTCGCGGGCGCGCAGTTCAAGCTGAACGGCCACATCATCCACAGCCCGACGGAAATCATCGCGACGGTGCCGAACAAGCTGTTCCTCGTGCTGGGCTGCCTCGCGTTCCTGATCGTGACGGTCGCCGTGAACATCATGGCGAACTTCGTCGCGCCGGCCTTCGTGCTGACGAGCCTCGCGCCGCACCGCCTGTCGTTCCGCCGCGCGGGCCTGATCAGCGCGACGGTCGCCGTACTGATCCTGCCGTGGAACCTGTACAACAGCCCGATCGTGATCGTCTACTTCCTGTCCGGCCTCGGCGCGCTGCTCGGCCCGCTGTACGGGATCATCACGGTCGACTACTGGCTCGTGCGCAAGCAGCACGTGAACGTGCCCGATCTCTATACCGAAGCGCCGACCGGTACCTATTTCTACACGCGCGGCGTGAACCGCAAGGCGCTCGCGGCGCTCGTGCCGTCCGCGCTGATCTCGATCACGCTCGCCGTCGTGCCGGCCTTCAGCGCGATGACGCCGTTCTCGTGGCTGCTCGGCGCGGCCATCGCGGGCAGCGTGTACTGGCTGCTGGCCGATCGCAAGCGGCACTACGAGGAGCGCTCGGGCGAACCCATCGCGGTCGCCTGCGCCCAACACTGAAACACATGCATACGGAGTCGCAATGAGGATCCTGGTAGTCAACGTCAACACGACCGAGTCGATCACCGACGCGATCGCCGCGCAGGCGCAGGCTGCCGCGTCGCCGGGCACGGAGATCGTCGGGCTGACACCGCGCTTCGGCGCGGAGTCGATCGAAGGCAACTTCGAGAGCTACCTCGCGGCAATCGCCGTGATGGATCGCGTGATGAGCTACGACGAGCCGTACGACGCAGTGATCCAGGCCGGCTACGGCGAACACGGCCGCGAAGGGCTGCAGGAACTGCTGACGGTGCCCGTCGTCGACATCACCGAAGCGGCCGCGAGCGTCGCGATGCTGCTCGGCCACCGCTACTCGGTCGTCACGACGCTCGACCGCACGGTGCCGCTGATCGAGGATCGCCTGAAGCTCGCCGGGCTCGACGCGCGCTGCGCGTCGGTGCGCGCGAGCGGCCTCGCGGTGCTCGAGCTCGAGGAGAACCCGGCCCGCGCGATCGAATCGATCGTCGGCCAGGCGCAGCGCGCGGTGAAGGACGATCACGCGGAAGTGATCTGCCTCGGCTGCGGCGGGATGGCCGGCCTCGACCGGCAGATCGAGGAATGCACGGGCGTACCGGTCGTCGACGGCGTATCGGCCGCGGTCGCGCTCGCCGAGTCGCTGGTGCGCCTGAAGCTGAAGACGTCGAAGGTCCGCACCTACGCGCCGCCGCGCCCGAAGCGGATCGTCGGCTGGCCCAGCACCTTCGCAAAATGACGCGCCGCCGGCCCGCTGCCGCATCACACTCGGGCATCGGGTCGCCGGGAGGCGGATCGGCATGCGGGACCCACTAGACCCGAACGCCCTGCCCCGCGACGTGTCCGACGCCGCGGGCGCGCTCGACGTGCTGGATGCGCGGCTGATGCGCATCCTGCTCGTGCTGCTGACCGAGCGCACCGTGTCGCGTGCGGCCGTGCGCCTGAACATGTCGCAGCCGGCCACCAGCGCCGCGCTCAAGCGCCTGCGCACGCTGCTCGGCGATCCGCTGCTGGTGCGCAGCCGCTACGGGATGGTGCCGACCGAGTTCGGTGCTCGGCTGATCGAGCCGCTGCGCAACGCGCTGCGCGTGATCGACTTCATCCGCATCCAGCAGCCGACGTTCGACGCGCGCACGTCGGTGCGCACCTACCGGATCGGCTGCCCCGACTACCTGAACGTGCTGTTCGTGCCGAAGCTCGTCGCGCTGTTCCGCGAGCGCGCGCCGAACGCGCAGCTCGTGTTCCATCCGCTCGGCGACGGCTTCGACGACGAGCGCGCGCTCGCCGACGGCGAACTCGACGTCGTGATCGACAATCGCCCGGCACGCTCGTCGCGGTTCCGGCAGGACGACCTGTTCGACGACCGCGTCGTGTGCCTGATGCGCGCGACGCATCCGCTCGCCCGGCGCGGCACGATGACGGCGGGCGATTTTGCCGAAGCACCGCAGCTGTGCCCGACGCCGTCGTGGCTCGAAGCGTCCGGCGCGATCGACAAGCAGCTCGAACGGGTGGGCCTGCAGCGGCGGATCGTCGTCACGCTGCCGCACTTCGAACTCGCCGCGCATGCGCTCGTGCGCACCGACATGCTGCTGACCACCACGTACCGGCTCGCGCGGCACTATGCGAAGCTGCTGCCGCTCGCCGCCGTCGCGCTGCCGGCCGAACCGCCGGACATCGTGTACCGGATGACCTGGAACGAATCGGGTGAGTGTGCCGAAGGCGTGCGGTGGCTGCGCGGACTGATCGCGGAAGCGACGCGTGCTTGGCTCGATGCGGAAGCGATGCTGCCGGCTGTCGCGGCGGTGGCGGCCGGTGCAGTCGCGGACGCGCGGAACAGTACGCCCGCCGCGGCCGATACGCCCGAGCCCACAAGACGCACGCGCCGCAGGCAGGCGACGCATCGTCATGCGTCGCATTCGCGGCGTGTCGCCCTTGCGGCACGCATCCACCGCCTCGCGACGAAGTCGCATTGACCGGCGCGATCGACGGGCACAACGACGGGCCGGTATGCAACCCAAGTCCATCGACATGCAGCACATCGCGAAGGTCGATCGCGACGCATGACACGCGATACGCGCTGAAGCGACATGCGGCTGGCGCAGCGCACGCGAAGTACGCGGCTCCCCGTCACGCGTCGCGCATCGGTTGCGCAAGCAACTTGTAGGCAACGACGGCCGCGACCAGCGCGAGCACGCCGCTCACCGTCAGCGCATTGGCGAACCCGCTCGCGAACGCGACGGGCGCCGCCTGCGCGAGCGCATCGGCGGCCGACGGCGGCACGCGAGC
>NZ_JAAGPO010000232.1:0-14585 GCF_017104825.1 Burkholderia sp. Ac-20345
CCGCCGATCCGGCGCCCGCACCGGCCACGCCGGCCCGCCAGCGACGCGCAGCCGCTCGTCGCCACGCCGCGCGACGACAATCACCGTGCAACGGCCCCCGCGAA
Organism: Burkholderia sp. Ac-20345; assembly: GCF_017104825.1. NCBI lineage: Bacteria > Pseudomonadati > Pseudomonadota > Betaproteobacteria > Burkholderiales > Burkholderiaceae > Burkholderia > Burkholderia sp. Ac-20345. The sequence continues at coordinate 105 of NZ_JAAGPO010000232.1, forward strand.
GGCGGCGGACGCCGGCACCGCTCATTAACGGAGAAAGGCATGCAATTCGACAAGCGCGCCTGGCTCGACAAGATCAAGCAGATGTTCGCGGGCTTCGACCGCCCGCTCGCCCTCATCGTGTTCCTGCTGCTGTGCGTCGGCATCGTCACGCTGTACAGCGCGGCGATCGACATGCCGGGCCGCGTCGAGGACCAGTTGCGCAACATCCTGCTGACGTTCGTGCTGATGTGGGTGATCGCCAACATCCCGCCAACGACGCTGATGCGCTTCGCGGTCCCGCTCTACACATTCGGGGTCGCGCTATTGGTCGCGGTCGCGCTGTTCGGGATGACCAAGAAGGGCGCGAAGCGCTGGCTGAATGTCGGCGTCGTGATCCAGCCGTCGGAAATCCTCAAGATCGCGACACCGCTGATGCTCGCGTGGTACTACCAGCGCCGCGAAGGCGGGCTGCGCTGGTACGACTTCATCGCCGCGTTCGGGATCCTGCTGGTGCCGGTCGGGCTGATCGCGAAGCAGCCCGACCTCGGCACGGGCCTGCTCGTGTTCGCGGCCGGCTTCTTCGTGATCTACCTCGCCGGCCTGTCGTTCAAGCTGATCGTGCCGGTGCTCGTCGCGGGCGTGATCGCGGTCGGCTCGATCGCCGTGTTCGAAGAACGCATCTGCCAGCCCGAAGTGCAGTGGCCGCTGATGCACGATTACCAGAAGCACCGCGTGTGTACGCTGCTCGACCCGACTTCCGACCCGCTCGGCAAGGGCTTCCACACGATCCAGGCCGTGATCGCGATCGGCTCGGGCGGCGTGCTCGGCAAGGGCTACCTGAAAGGCACGCAGGCGCACCTCGAATTCATTCCGGAAAAGCACACCGACTTCATCTTCGCGGTGTTCTCCGAGGAGTGGGGGCTCGTCGGCGGGCTTGTGCTGCTGACGCTGTACATGGCGCTGATCGCGCGCGGGCTCTATATCGCCGCGCAGGGCGCGACACTGTTCGGCCGCCTGCTCGCGGGCTCGCTCACGCTCGCGTTCTTCGTCTATGCGTTCGTGAACATCGGGATGGTGAGCGGCGTGCTGCCGGTCGTCGGCGTGCCGCTGCCGTTCATGAGCTATGGCGGCACCGCGCTCACGACGCTCGGCATCGCGATCGGGATGATCATGAGCGTCGGGCGGCAGCGGCGGTTGATGAAGAGCTGACCGCGACACGCATCGCACAAAGAAAAACGGCGCCTCGGCGCCGTTTTTTTCGACCTCGGATAGCTAACGCGACCGCACTTCGCAGCGCGGTCCCCGCTCACGGCGGCGGTGCATGCGCCCCGCCCGGCTCCGCGCCGGCACCCGATGCCGGCCCCTGCGCCTTCAGCCGCGCGCTCAACTCCTTGAATTTCAGCCCGGCCGTCTCGTCGCCCTGCGCGGCCGCCGCCGCGTAATACGCCCGTGCGATGTTCAGGTTCTGCGCGACGCCGTCGCCGCCGCGCTCGTAGAACGAAGCGGTCACGTATTGCGCGGTCGGCTCGCCCGCGTCGGCGGCCTGCTTGTACCACGCGAACGCCTGCCGGTTGTCGCGCGGCGTGCCGCGCCCGTCGAGGAACTGGTTCGCGAGCGACAGCTCGGCCTGCACATGCCCCTGCTTCGCCGCCCGCAGGAACCAGCGATGCGCCTCGGCCGGATCGCGCGCGACGAACTCGCCGTCGTCGAACATCCGGCCGTACACGTACTGCGCATGCGACATGTTCGCGTCGGCCGCGCGCTTCAGCCAGCGCAGCCCTTCGTCGACGTTCGCGGTCACGCCTTCGCCCGTCAGCAGCATCATCGCGTAGTTGAATTGCGCGAGACGATCGCCACGTTCGGCCGCGTCGCGGAACTGCACCAGCGCCGCGCGATAGTCGCCGGCGTTGTAGTCGGCAACCGCCGATTGCGTCACGTGCGACGGATCGGGCTTCGCTTGCGGCGCGCCCTGCGCGGCGACAGCGATACACACGCACCACAGGCCGAGCATCACGCCCAACTGCCCGCGCCCCCCGGTCACACCCTGCGCGCGCCCACGGCACGCGCCATCGCCACCGTTCATGACCGAACCTCCTGCAGCGCCTGCCGCGTTGCGCGCAACAGCCAGCTTACGTCGGCCGACAGCGTGATCATCCGGTAGCCGGCCTCGCGATACTGGCGCGCGGCCGCCGTATCGCCCGCGAAGATGCCGACCGCGACGCCGGCCTGCCGGCCGGCCGCGAGCACGCGCGCCATCGCGGTTTCGACGTCCGGGTGGCGGATGTCGCCGAGATGCCCGAGGCTCGCCGCGAGATCGGCCGGGCCGACGAACAGGCAGTCGATACCGGGCAGCGCCGCAATCCGCTCGACTTCGTCGACGCCGCGCGCCGATTCGATCTGCACGATCACCGCGACCTGCGCGTTCGCCGTCTGCACGTAGTCGCGGCGCATCCCGAACGCCGCCGCGCGCACCATGCCAGCGACGCCGCGCAGCCCGTCCGGCGAATCGGGCGACGGATAGCGCGTGAGCCGCACCGCATGCGCGGCATCGTCCGGCGTCTCGATACTTGGAAACATCAGCGTGCGCGCGCCCGCATCGAGCGCGCGCTTCACGAGCCACGGCTCGCGCGCCGGCACGCGCACGACCGGCTCGCTCGGCAGATGGGCGGCGGCGATCGCGCGCAACTGCGATGCAACATCGCGGCTGTCGTTCGGCGCGTGCTCCATGTCGATGCAGAGCCAGTCGTAGCCGGCATGCGCGAGCGCTTCCGCGGCCGAGTCGCTGCCGAGCGACAGCCACAGACCGTACAGCGGCTCGTCGCCGTCGCGCAGGCGTTGTTTGAGGGAATTGGTGAGCGTGCTCATCGATACGGCCTCCTGGACGGAACGGCAATCGAACGGGACAAGCAACGGGCAAAGCGGAGCGCGACACGCCGGGCGGTGCAGCACGGCGGCGCCAGGACCGGGCCCTGGAACGTTGGTCGGCCGTGGACGGCCGATCTGACAACGCCGGCCGCACGATGGCGCACGGCTGCGTTTTTCGGCGCCACGCAACGATCATAGCGCGGCGTTACGCGGAATGTGGGAACGGACGGGGAGCGCGGCGGGACGAGGCCGCAGGGTGCTGCGGCAGGCAGCCCGCGCCGGCTGGCGGGGCTACCGGGAAGGCGGGATCAGCGGCCGGGCTGGCGCTCGACGTCGGCCCAGCAGTTCGGCGTTTCGTACAGGCGCACGCGCTCGAGGCGCAGGTTCACGCCGTAGTGCGCGTCGTACACGTTCGCGAGGATGTCGAACGCGATCGCCGCGAGGTTCTCGACGGTCGGGATCCGGTCGATCACGACGGTCTTGTGGTCGGCCATCTGCTCGAGGAACGAGCGCACGACGTCGTCGCGCGCATAGACCAGGAACGCGTGGTCCCACTTGCCGACGAGGTGCTCCATCGCGAGCGCCTTCACGTCGGCGAAATCCATCACCATGCCGCGGTCGGGCGCCCCCTCGGTATCGACGAGATCGCCGCGCAGCGTGACTTCGAGCACGTAGCGATGGCCATGCAGGTTCCGGCACTGGCTGCGGTGATCGGGAATGCGGTGGCCCGCGTCGAATTCGAGTTTTCGGGTAATCAGCACGATGTCAAAAGCCGGGGCTCAGGGAATGTTCAGATATTTGTGGGTCTGCATCGACAGCCGCCACTGCGGATGACGCTTGCACCAGTCGATCGCGAGCTTCGTATTGAGGTCGCGCGACGGGCCGTCCATCGGCTGGACGAGGAAATACTCGAAGTCGAGCTTCGCGTAGTCGGCCAGCCGCTGGTTGTCCTGCGGGATCACGACCTTCAGCTCGTTGCCCTTCGTGACGACGAGCGGTGCGTCGGCCTTCGGGCTCACGCAGATCCAGTCGATCGATTCGAGCACCGGCAGCGAGCCGTTGGTCTCGATCGCGATCTCGAAGCCGGCCGCGTGCAGCGCGTCGACGAGCGGCTGGTCGAGCTGCAGCATCGGCTCGCCGCCCGTGCAGACGACGAAGCGGTGCGCCTCGCCCTCCGGCCACAGGCCGGCGATCGTCGCGACGAGCGCGTCGGCGTCCTTGAACTTGCCGCCGTTCTCGCCGTCGGTGCCGACGAAGTCGGTATCGCAGAAGCGGCACACGGCCTCCGCACGATCCTCTTCGCGGCCCGACCACAGGTTGCAGCCGGCGAACCGGCAGAACACGGCCGGCCGGCCCGCGTTCGCGCCCTCGCCCTGCAACGTGTAGAAAATTTCCTTAACCGCGTAAGTCATCGTCCTTCGTCCGGCTCGCGCCGCTCGTTGTCGATCAGAATCCGTTAATCACCAGGCGCTGCCGTTGCGGCTGCATCACAGCGGCGCTTCGGTCACCCGCTCGCCCTTCAGGTAGGCCTCGTAGCCGCGCTTGCGCAGCTTGCAGGCCGGGCATTCGCCGCAGCCGAAGCCCCAGTCGTGCAGTTCCGCGCGCTCGCCCACGTAGCACGTGTGCGTCTGAACGCGGATCAGTTCAACGAGCGCTTCGCCGCCGAGCTGTTCGGCGAGTTGCCAGGTCTGCGCCTTGTCGAGCCACATCAGCGGCGTCTCGAGCACGACGCGAGTATCCATCCCGAGATTCAACGCGACCTGCAGCGCCTTCATCGTGTCGTCGCGGCAGTCGGGATAGCCCGAGAAATCCGTCTCGCACATCCCGCCGACCAGCACGCGCAGCCCGCGGCGATAGGCGATCGCCGCGGCGATCGTCATGAACATCAGGTTGCGGCCCGGCACGAACGTGTTCGGCAGGCCGTTCGCCGCCGTCTCGATCTCGATCGTGCGCGTCATCGCGGTATCGCTGATCGCGCCGAGCACCGACAGGTCGATCATGTGATCGTCGCCGAGCCGCTCCGACCATGCGGGAAACTCACGCTTCAACGCTTCGCGCACGCCTTCGCGACATTCGAGCTCGACGCGGTGACGCTGGCCGTAATCGAAGCCGAGCGTCTCGACCGTCTGGTAGCGTTCGAGGGCCCATGCCACGCACGTGGCCGAGTCCTGCCCGCCGGAAAACAACACGAGCGCGCCGTCTTTAGCGTCTGTCCGAATCACCGTGATACTCCGTGAATGTGTAGGCTCGCGTCGCGCTGCGCCCCGGGGCCGGCTGCCGCCGGGCGGCCCGACGCGTGCCGGCCTGAGCCGGCTCGACCAGTATAGGCAGCGCAATCGGCCGCGAACGCGGCGGAGCGCTTATACCGCCCATCGCGCGGCATCGTTGCCGCGCGCCACGGCGGTGCCACGCTGGCAGCCTGCCGTGCGCATGAAGCGATGCGCTAAGTTATTGAGCGGACACGGATTTTATCATGCCCTCACGAATACTGCCGGGCATGCCACCCCACGCCACTCATGACGCAAACCTCACCACAAACGAAAAACCCCAAGAACCTTCCGATTCTTGGGGTTTTAATTCTGGTGGCCTGGGTCGGAATCGAACCAACGACACGCGGATTTTCAATCCGCTGCTCTACCAACTGAGCTACCGGGCCAACGAAGAAGAGAAAGTATATCCACCCTTCGTTACTTGATCAAGTACTTTCACGAAATATTTTATACGGCGCCTTCGGACGGCTTCTTGCCGAGCTCGACACCGAGCTGCTTGAGCTTGCGATACAGGTGCGTGCGCTCGAGGCCCGTCTTCTCCGCGACGCGCGTCATGCTGCCGTTTTCGCGTGCGAGGTGATATTCGAAGTACGCACGCTCGAACGCATCGCGCGCTTCGCGCAACGGGATGTCGAACGGGATCGCGGCCGTCTGGCCCGCGAGGCCGAGTGCCGAAGCCATGTCGTCGCCGAGCGTCGGCAGCGCGGCCGCGGACGCAACCGCCGCGGGCCCCGTCGCCTGCCCTGCGCCGGCCTTTGCCGCCGCGTTCGCGGACACCGGTGCCGCGCCGCGTGCGAGACCGTGCTCGACGGACTTCAGCAGCTTCTGCAGGGCGATGGGCTTCTCGAGGAAATCGAGCGCGCCGATCTTCGTCGCCTCGACGGCCGTATCGATCGTCGCGTGCCCGGACATCATGATCACGGGCATCGTCAGCAGCCCTTGCGCCGCCCACTCCTTGAGCAACGTCACGCCGTCGGTATCGGGCATCCAGATATCGAGCAGCACGAGATCGGGCGCCTGATTCAACCGGTATTCCCGCGCGGCCTGCGCGTTCTCCGCTGCCTCGACGACATGTCCTTCATCGCTGAGGATCTCCGAGAGCAATTCCCGGATGCCCATTTCATCATCTACCACCAGGATGGTTGCCATTTACGCTGCCTTTGTCTGCTCACTTGCTTTTGTCTTGGCGGGGGCCGCCCCGTCCTGCACGCCCGATTCGGCGCCTGGCGCATCGCTCGCCATCTGCAGGAACAGGATCGACACCTGCGCACCCTCGACGGTCTCGCCATGCATGCGATTGCGCAGATCGATCCGCGCACCGTGCTCATCGACGATTTTCTTGACCGTGGCCAACCCCAAACCCGTGCCCTTCGCCTTCGTCGTCACATAAGGCTCGAACGCGCGGGTCAGGATGCGCGCCGGAAAACCGGGCCCGTTGTCGGACACGGTAAGACGTACCGCGACGCGCGTTTTGCCCTCGGCGTCGGGATCGCCATATTCTACTGTCTTGGTTTCGATCAACACACGCGGATGCGCCGACTCCGCGACCGAATCCTGCGCATTCTGCAGCAGGTTGTGAATCACCTGGCGCAATTGCGTCGCGTCACCGCGTATCACCGGCAGCGACGGCGCGAGCTCGGCGACGATCGCGCTCTTGCCTTCGCCCACACCGTACAGCCCGAGCACCTCGCTCGCCAGTTCGTTCAACTGCAGGTTCGCGAGCACCGCCGGCGGCGTGCGCGCGTATTCGCGGAAATCGTCGACCATCCGCTTCATCGCGGCCACCTGGTTGACGATCATCGTCGCGCCGCGCTTGAGCACATCGGCGTCGGACGGTGCGAGCTTGTCGGACAGCTTCATCTGCAGCCGCTCCGCCGACAGCTGAATCGGCGTCAGCGGATTCTTGATCTCGTGCGCGAGCCGGCGCGCGACCTCGCCCCACGCGACCGAACGCTGCGCGGAAATCACGTCGGAGATGTCGTCGAACACGACGACGTAACCGGAAGTCTGCGGATCGTCGGCCTGCCCTTCGACCGTCGACACGAGGCGCGTGCCGCGCACGAGCAAGGTCAACGGATCGGATTCTCCCGGCACCTCGATCGCGAACTGCTGTTGCCAGTGGCCGCGATCGCCGCTGGCGCCGTCGGACGCCGCCTCGCGATCGGCGAACGCCTTGCGCACCATCGCACCGAACCCGGCGGCCACGCCGATCCGGTCGAGCGTCGTGCCGATCAGCGCGTTGAACGGCTGCCGGAAGATCCGCTCGGCGCCGCGATTGGCCGTCGTCAGCCGGAACTGGCGGTCGAGCACGAACACGCCGGCCGTCAGGTTCGCGAGGATGCTCTCGAGATACGTCTTCGAATGCTCGAGCGCGACGCGATTCTTCTCCACCGCGAGCCGCGCCTCGGACAACTGGCGCGTCATCGCGTTGAACGACTGCGTGAGGAAGCCCAGCTCGTCGCGCGTCTTGATCTCGCGCTTCGGCGTGTAGTCGCCTTCCGCAACCTCCTTCGTGCCCTGCGCGAGCAGGAACAGCGGCCGCGCGAGCTGCTGGCCGAGCGCGAGCGCGAGCATCATCGCGATGAAGGTCGCGAGGAACAGCGCGAGCGTCAGCGTACCGATGTACATCTTGCGCAGCCCCGTACGGCCGAGCGACTTTTCCTGGTACTCGCGATACGCGCGCTGCACGGCGTCCGCGTTGTGGGCCAGGGTGGGCGGCACCGGCTGCGTGAGCTGCAGGAAGCGTTCCGCCGGCTGCAGCAGCGCCGTTGATGCATCGGGAATCGGCCGCACGACGCGCAACCGCAGCGCGCCCTTCGCGCCGTGTGCGCGCGGGTCGCCGTCGACTTCACCCTCGATCGCCGCGTACGCGCCGTGTTCACGCGCCTGGTTCAGCATCAGCGGCGTCGGCAAATCGTCCGGAATCAGCGCCGCGAAATTGCCCGACGCCTGCGCGACGATGTGCAGGTCGGGCGCCGCACCCGAGCCGCCGCGGCTCGGCTCGACGATCGTCGCGTCCTGCACGCCGAACTGGTCGCGCAGCCGCAGCAGCGTGAGCGTCGTGCCGTTCGTGTTCGCATCGACGCTCGCGAGCTGGTCGGACATCAGCCGCGCCTTCGTCTGCAGATCGGACAGCGAAGCATCGAGCATCCCGCGGCCGAGGTTCAGGCCTGCCGTCAGCGCCGTCTCGACGTTCACGTCGAACCACGATTCGATGCTGCGCGACACGAACTGGTACGACACGATGTAGATGATCCCGCCCGGCACCACGCCGACGAGCGCGAAGAACACCGCGAGCTTCGCGAGCAGCCGCGTGCCGAACTTGCCCTTCCTCAGGCGCACGACGATCATCCCGATCAGCCCGAGCACCACGAGCAGGAACACGAGTGCGACGACGATGTTCGTCGCATACAGCCACGAGTAGTAGCGGTCGAAGAATTCGGTGTTCGCGCTCGCGGCCGCGAGCAGCACGAGCAGCAGCAGCGCAGTGAGCGCGACGGTCGAGACGATCACGCGAACGAGGAGGCTTTTCCCGCTGGCCGCGCGGCGCACTTTATTTAGCACGTTCGGTCACCGTGAAGTTGAAGCGCTTCCAGTCCGACCCGAGCGTCCAGTCGCGGTTGTTCACGGCATCGACCTGGAACGGCTTCGGCATCAGCGCCGTATCGAGCTGCATCCGCACCGATGCCGTATAGGTTTCACCCGAGCGCACCTGGTTGCGGTCGATCACGTGCCACGACGTGATGTGCCTGATGACCGCGAGCGCGTCCTTCAACGACGGGAAACCGAGCTGCAGGCCGCCCGTCGACACGCGATACTCACGCGTGAGCGGCTGGAACGACAGGCGGATCGTCTGCGTCACCGTCACCGGCTGCTCGTCGAACCAGTACCAGCGCGCACGGCTCAACTCGAAGTCGGTCGTGAAATAAAGCGGGATGCCTTTGTTGACGGCATCCTCGAGGCTCGGGTTCAGTTCGAAATCGAAGCGGGCGTCGAGGGCCCAGCCGCTTCCGTCGGCCTGGAGCGACGCGCGCTGCACGGCGACCGACTCGGCATGCGCCGGCCGGACGACAGCCAGGCACAGCATCAACGCGACCATCAGGACGGCCGCGAGCCGAAGTGGAAAAAGGTGTTTGATCGTCACCGTTTCTGAAACCGCGCGTAGAAAAATCCGTCGTGATCGGTGTTCTGGTCGAGTGCGCCGGCGGCCGCCCCTCCCTGCACTCCGCCCGGCAGCAGCTGGCCCGGGGCGTCCAATCGTACCGCATCTTCACAGGCCGCTTCAAACCAGCGGGCCTGCAATTCGCCTTCTTCGGGGAAGACCGAACAGGTCACGTAAAGCAGTTCGCCGCCCGGCTTCACGAGCGGCCACAATGCCGACAGGATGCGGCGCTGTTCCGTGACGAGCGCCGGGATGTCGGCCTCGCGGCGCAGCCAGCGAATGTCGGGGTGCCGACGCACGATGCCGGATGCCGAGCACGGCACGTCGGCGAGGATGCGGTCGAACGGGCGGCCGTCGTACCACGCGTCGGGTGCACCCGCGTCGCCGACGCGCACGTCTGCTTCGAGCGACAGCCGCACGAGGTTCTCGCCGATCCGCGCCGCACGCGCGGCGTCGCTTTCCAGTGCAACGACTTCCGCATCGGCGAGTTCGAGAATATGGCCGGTCTTGCCGCCGGGCGCCGCGCACGCATCGAGCACGCGCATGCCGTCGCGCGCGCCAAGCCATTCGGCTGCGAGCTGCGCGCCGGCGTCCTGCACCGACACGACGCCGTCGGCAAACCCCGGAATGCGATCGACCGGCAGTGCCGACGCGAGCCGCACCGCATGCCGGCCGATCGCGGTCGCTTCGATCCCGTTCGCGCGCAGCGTATCGAGATACGCGTCGACGCTCGCGCGACGCGCATTCACGCGCAGCGTCAGCGGCCCCTGGCGCTCGCCGGCTGCGAGGATCGCCTGCCATGCGTCGGGCCAGGCGCGCTTCACCGAATCGACCCACCACGCACGGTAGTTCCAGCGCGCGACGACATCGTCCTGCAGCGCCGCGACGAGCGCATCGCGCTCGCGCAAGAAACGGCGCAGCACCGCGTTGACCATCCCCTTCGCGAACGCGCATTCGCGACGCGAGCCGATCACGGTCACGGCCTGGTCGACCACCGTGAACGCCGGATACGCGGCCTCGTCCGCCGGGTCGAGCAGCAGCGCGAACGCGCCGGCAAGTACTGCGTGCACGTGCGCGGGCGGCGCCTTGCTGACGAGCCGGCCGATCAGCCAGTCCGCACTGCCGAGGCGGCGCATCGTCCGGTACGCGACATCCTGCGTCGCGCCGCGCGCGAGTGCCTGCGCACCGGACGGCATCTGCGCGAATACCGCCGAAAGTGCCGCCGGCAGCGCGGTGCCGCGCCGCACCGCATCGACCGCCTGCGCGGCCGAGTCGAGGGCGAAGCCGAGCGAATCGGGCGCGAGATGCAGCGCGGACAGGCGCGCCGGGCGGCCGGAAGAAGACGGAGCGGTAGAACGGGTTCGTGTCATCGGAGCAGATTCGGCAAACAGGCACGGCAAACAAATGCGGCAAACGGCGGGATCACGGCGCTCACGTGGCCCCGCGATCCCAAACCGGGCATTGTAGCGTGCGACGCCGCAGCCCCATTGGCCCCTTTACGGCGCGTACAAATGAAACACCCCGCAGCGCGAAGCGTGCGGGGTGGCGTGACGGCCCCCGCGCGGCAACTGCCGCACGGTGTGCCGTGGCTTTGGCTTAGTCGAAGCGACCGGTACGCGCCATCTCCATCAGGCGCGCGATGCGCTCCTCGGTGGCCGGGTGCGTCGAGAACAGGTTCTGCAGGCCGCCGCCGTGCAGCGGGTTCATGATCATCATCTGCGCGGTGGCCGGATGCTGCTCGGCCGCCTGGAACGGGATGCCCGCCGCATAGCGATGGATCTTGTCGAGCGCGGTCGCGAGCGACTGCGGATCGCCGGAAATCTGCGCGCCGCCGCGATCGGCCTCGAACTCGCGTGCCCGCGAAATCGCCATCTGGATCAGCGCGCCTGCGATCGGCGCGAGCAGCGCGACCGCGATACCCGCGATCGGGTTGGCCGGCCGGCCGTTCTCGTCGCGCCCGCCGAAGAACATCGCGAAGTTCGCGATTGCCGAGATCGCGCCCGCCATCGTCGCGGTGATCGTCGAGATCAGGATGTCGCGGTGCTTCACGTGTGCGAGCTCGTGCGCCATCACGCCGCGCATCTCGCGCTCCGACAGCACGCGCAGGATGCCCGTCGTCGCGGCGACCGCCGCGTGCTCGGGATTGCGGCCCGTTGCGAACGCGTTCGGCGCATCCTCGTTGATCAGGTAGACGCGCGGCATCGGCAGGTTCGCGCGCGTGGCGAGCTCGCGCACCATCCGGTAGAACTGCGGCGCCGTGTTCTCGTCGACTTCCTGCGCGTTGTACATGCGCAGCACCATCTTGTCGGAGAACCAGTACGAGAAGAAATTCATGCCGAGCGCGAACAGCAGCGCGATCGTCATGCCGCGCGAGCCGCCGATCATCCCGCCGATCACGATGAACAGGGCCGTGATCGCGGCCATCAGCATCGCCGTTTTGACCCAATTGAACATACCCACTCCTTATCCGTCAGGGGACCCGCCGCGCATCAAAGGGCGTGGCGGAAAAATTGTAAGCGATTTGTTAGATAAGGTCTTGCCGGAAAAATTCAATCTCAGCGTTGCGATGTTGCCAGACGAAGGCCGAGGCCGACGAAAGCGCTGCCGACCGTGCGGTCGAGCCACTTCTTGACGCCCGGCTTGCCGGAAAAGCGCGCCGTGACACTGCCCGCGACCCAGGCGACCAGGCTGGTCCACACCGTGCTCATCGCGACGAACACGCCGCCGAGGGTCAGGAACGCCCATGCCTTGTGCGGGCTGTCGGCCGACACGAACTGCGGGAAGAACGACACGAAGAACAGCACGACCTTCGGGTTCAGCACGTTGGTCCAGAAGCCCTGCATGAACAGTTGGCGCAGCGGCTTCGCGGCTTGCGTGGCCGCCGTGCCCGACGGCTCGGCCGCCTGCTTCGCGAGGATCATCCGCACGCCGAGGTAGATCAGGTAGGCCGCGCCGACCAGCTTGATCACCGTGAATGCTGCAGCCGACGCCGCGAGCAGCGCGGTCAGGCCGAATGCGCAGGCAAGCGCGTGAACGCAGCAGCCGGCCGAAATGCCGAATGCCGACATCAGCCCCGCGCCGCGGCCCTGCGCGACGCTGCGGCCGATGATATAGGCGGTATCGGGACCGGGCGTGACGTTCAGCAGGAAGACTGCCAGCACGAAGAAGCCGAAATGGGTGATGCCGAACATGAAAACCTCGAAACCGGAGAACGCAGGGAAATTCTACGCGCGCCTGCCGCGCCGCGCGACTCGGCCATCCGGCCGATTGCGCACGCCCGGCAGGCCGTGTCGAATGGCGGTCAGGCCGCGTCAGGCAACGTCAGTCAGCGCGAAACACTGGCCTGCGGCGAGCGGCGAGCCGGCCAGGAATTCGCGCGCGGGCAGCCGCTTGCCGCCCGGCTTCTGCAACTGCGTGACGCGCAGCGCACCGCTGCCGCATGCGACGACCACGCCTTCCGGCGCGGCTTCGACGATCGTGCCGGGCGCCGCTTCACCGCGCGCCGCCACCGGTTCGGCCGCCCACAGCTTGATCGCCGCGCCGTCGAGCGTCGCGACACCGCCCGGGAACGGATCGAACGCACGCACCTGGCGCGCGAGCACGTCGGCCGGCTTGCGCCAGTCGAGCGCCGCTTCGTGCTTGCCGATCTTTTCCGCATAGGTCACGCCGTCGGCCGGCTGCGGCGTCGCCGGCAGCGCGCCGTCGCGCTCGAGCTGCACGAGCGCGTCGACGATCAGTCGTGCGCCTTCGGCGGCAAGCCGGTCGTGCAGGGTCGCGGTCGTCTCGTCGGGTGCAATCGCGACGCGCGCTTCCTCGATCATCGCGCCGGTGTCGAGGCCGATGTCCATCTGCATCAGCGTGACGCCCGTCTCGGCGTCGCCGGCCTCGATCGCGCGGTGGATCGGCGCGGCGCCGCGCCAGCGCGGCAGCAGCGACGCGTGAATGTTGATGCAGCCGTCACGCGGAATGTCGAGCACTTCCTGCGGCAACAGCAGGCCGTACGCGGCGACCACCATCACGTCGTGCGGGGTCGAGCGCAGCAGTTCGATCGCGTCGGCCGCCTCGGCCGGGTACTTGCCCGCGCGGCGCAGCGACGGCGGCTGCGCGACGGGCATCCCGTGCTCGACGGCGTAGCGCTTCACCGCGCTCGCCTGCAGTTTCATCCCGCGCCCGGCAGGGCGATCGGGCTGGGTGAGCACGAGCGGCACCGGAAAACCGGCCTCGTGGATCGCGGCAAGGGCAGCCGCGGCGAATTCCGGCGTGCCGGCAAAAACTACGCGCAACGTATGGGTCATGACAGCGTTCGGGGTCGGGCTGGGTGAACGCGCGTCACATCGCGCGTTCGAGTTTCTTCATCTTCGTCTTGATGCGCGTCTGCTTGAGCGGCGACAGGTATTCGACGAACACGCGCCCCATCAGGTGATCCATCTCGTGCTGGACGCACACGGCCAGCAGGCCCTCGCAGTCGAGTTCGAAGGTCTCGCCCTGCTCGTTGAGCGCGCGCACGCGCACATGATCGGGACGCTCGACTTCGTCGTAGATGCCGGGCACCGACAGGCAGCCCTCTTCATAGATCTGCTTCTCGTCGCTCGACCACACGATCTCCGGGTTGATGAACGCGCGCAGCTCGTTCTTCTCCTCGGAGACGTCGATCACGATCACGCGCTCGTGCACGTCGACCTGCGTGGCCGCAAGGCCGATGCCCGGCGCCGCGTACATGGTCTCGGCCATGTCGGCGACGAGCTTGCGGATCCGGTCGTCGACCTTGTCGACGGGCTTCGCGACCTTGTGCAGCCGCTTGTCGGGGTAATGAAGAATATTGAGTAAAGCCATGGCGTTCGGTATTCGGTGGAGCGGCGTGCCGCATCGGCCATCCGGCCAGCTGGCGCTGCCGCCGGGATGCAATGAAGATGAGGCGGACGCGCGGCGAATCAATGCCGCGGATCATGCCTCCTGCAATTGGCCGGGCGCCTGCGCGCGCGGCCCTGTCGAGTATTTCGGATGATGAAAATTTTATCATGGCGCCACGCGGTTCGCTGGCCACCGCATTCGAGGGGCGCCTCATGTCGCCGCAAGCACTGACCACTTCCGCCGTGCGCGCGTGGCTGCAGCTCGCGCATGCGCCCGGCCTCGCCCCGGCCGTGCTGCAGGCACTGCTCGATGCGTTCGGCTCGCCGGCCGCATCGAGCAGTGCCTGAAGCACGG
>NZ_JAAGPO010000233.1:0-14566 GCF_017104825.1 Burkholderia sp. Ac-20345
TCACACTAGTCCATTCACTCACGTGCGCACGACCGCAGACTATCACACACACAGCGCGCTCTAGCCCGTGCGTCAACACCTTTACACACACCACGCTCTTCCGCTACGGCCTCGCTACGGTCCCGCAGCCGCGGCGCGCGGCCGAGCACGTCGGCAATCTGCTGCGGCGTCACGTGGCCCGGGCGCAGCAGCGCCGGGAAACCGCGCGACAGGTCGAGAATCGTCGATTCGATGCCGACTTCCGATGCGCCGCCGTCAAGCACGTGCACGGTGTCGCCGAATTCGTCGCGCACGTGCTGTGCGGTGGTCGGGCTCACATGGCCGAACCGGTTCGCGGACGGCGCAGCCACGCCGCCATGCCCGCCGCGTCGCGTGCTGAACGCGGCCAGCAGCGCCTGCGCGACCGGATGCGACGGGCAGCGCAGCCCGACCGAATCCTGGCCGCCGCTCACGGCGTCCGGAATGCGCGCATGACGCTTCAGGATCAGCGTCAGCGGGCCCGGCCAGAAGGCATCGATCAACGCCTGCGCGTCGGCCGGCAGATCGTCGGCCCAGTAACCGGGATCGCCGCCCGGCGGCAGATGCACGATCACCGGATGATTCGCGGGCCGCCCCTTCGCCGCGTAGATGCGCGCGACGGCCTCGGGATTCGCCGCGTCACCGCCGAGCCCGTAGACGGTTTCGGTCGGAAATGCGACGAGCTGGCCCGCATCGAGCAGCGCGGCGGCCGCGTCGATCTGCGCGGCCGTCACGGAGTTCGGGAGATCGATGGACATCGGCTGGCGCCTCAGTCGAGCGGCACGCGCAGCAGCTGCGCGCACGCGGTGGCCGCGGCAACGGCTTCGTCGCGCGTCTCGGCCGTGAAGTTCACGTGGCCCATCTTGCGGCCGACGCGTGCGTCTTCCTTGCCGTACAGGTGCAGGTGCGCGGTGGGCATCGCCGCGACCGTGTCCCACGGCGGCGTGACGGCATCGGCCGCCGCACCGCTCGGGAACCACACGTCGCCGAGGATGTTCAGCATCGCGGCCGGCGAATGCTGGCGCGGGTTGCCGAGCGGCATGCGCGTCATCGCGCGTACCTGCTGCTCGAACTGGCTCGTTGCGCACGCATCGACCGTGTAGTGGCCGGAGTTGTGCGGGCGCGGCGCCATCTCGTTCGCGACGAACGAACCGTCTTCCAGCACGAAGAATTCGACGCACAGCACGCCGACGTAGCCGAGCGTATCGGCGATCCGCACGGCTGCCTGCTGCGCCTCTGCGACGCGCGCGGCATCGGCGGCCGGCGCGGGCACGACCGTCAGCGCGAGGATGCCGTTGTGGTGCGCGTTCTGCGCGAGCGGGAACGCGGCCGAGCGGCCGTCCGCGCCGCGCGCGATCAGCGCCGACACTTCGTATTTCAGCGGCAGGCGCTTCTCGAGCACGCACGGCACGCCGTTCAGCGCCGCATGGGCATCGCGCACTTCCTGCGCGGTGCTCACGCGCACCTGGCCCTTGCCGTCGTAGCCGAGGCGCGCGGTCTTCAGGATGCCCGGCAGCACCGCGTCGAGCGCGGCATCGTCGAGCGCGGCGAGCGCCGCCGCCGATTCGATCACGACATGCGGCGCGACGGGCACGCCCGACGCTTCGATGAAGCGCTTCTCCGCGATCCGGTCCTGCGCGACCGCGACGCAGCGGCCGGCCGGCGCGACGAACGTCGTGCGCGCGAGGAAATCGAGGCTCGCGGCCGGCACGTTCTCGAACTCCGTCGACACCGCGTCGCACAGGTCGGCCAGTTCGGCGAGCGCGGCTTCGTCGTCGTAGGTCGCGCGCAGGTGGCGGTCGGCGACCGCGCCGGCGGGGCTCGTCGGATCGGGATCGAGCACGGCGACGCGATAGCCCATCGACTGGGCGGCAAAGCAGAACATGCGGCCGAGCTGGCCACCGCCGACCATGCCCAGCCACGCGCCGGGCAGGATCGGGGAAACGGAATCAGGAGTTGCGGTCATGTCAGTGGTCGGTCGCGGCGGGCGCTGCCCGCCGCAGTGGGGAGGGTCGGGCAGCCGCGACGCGCGGCCGCCGGTGCGCCGTCATTCCAGCGGCGGCAGCACCATCGCGTGCGCGGCTTCGTTCTGGCGCACGCGGAACGCGGCGAGGCGGTTCGCATAGTCGACCGAGTTGCCGGACAGGATCGACACCGCGAACAGCGCGGCATTCGCGGCGCCGGCCTCGCCGATCGCGAACGTCGCGACGGGCACGCCCTTCGGCATCTGCACGATCGAGTGCAGCGAATCGACACCCTTCAGGTACTTGCTCGCGACCGGCACGCCGAGCACCGGCACCGTGGTTTTCGCGGCCAGCATGCCGGGCAGGTGCGCTGCGCCGCCGGCGCCCGCGATGATCGCGCGCAGCCCGCGCTCGCGCGCCTTCTCCGCATAGTCGAACATCTCGTCGGGCATCCGGTGCGCGGACACGACCTTCGCTTCGTACGGCACGCCGAATTCCTGCAGGATGGCGACCGCATGCTTCATCACGTCCCAATCGGAACTCGAACCCATCAGCACGCCGACGAGCGGCGCGCTGTGCGTATGGGCAGTCTGGATTTCACTCATTTGTTCAGTTCCTGTCGACCAGAGTTAGTGCTTCAGCACTTGCTCTGGTCCCATGCAAAGCCCGCTCAGGCGAGCGCCTGGCCCGTGATGCGCTCGAGCGCTTCCTGGTACTTCGCGGCCGTCTTCTCGACGACCTCGGCCGGCAGCGCCGGTGCCGGTGCCGTCTTGCCCCACGGCTGCGCCTCGAGCCAGTCGCGCACGAACTGCTTGTCGAACGACGGCGGGTTCGTGCCGACTTCGTACTGGTCGGCCGGCCAGAAGCGCGACGAATCGGCCGTCAGCACTTCGTCCATCAGGTACAGCTGGCCGTGGTTGTCGAGGCCGAATTCGAACTTCGTGTCGGCGATGATGATGCCGCGCGTCGCCGCGTAGTCGGCCGCTTCCTTGTACAGCTTGATCGAGATGTCGCGGATCGTCGCGGCCAGCTCGGTGCCGATGCGGCGCTCGGTTTCCTCGAACGTGATGTTCTCGTCGTGCTCGCCCATCTCGGCCTTCGCGGCCGGCGTGAAGATCGGCTCGGGCAGCTTCTGCGCGTTCTGCAGGCCTTCCGGCAGCTGCACGCCGCACACGGCGCCCGACGCCTGGTATTCCTTCCAGCCGCTGCCGGCCAGGTAGCCGCGCACGACCGCTTCGATCATGATCGGCTCGAGGCGCTTGACGACCACGCCGCGGCCCTTCACCTGCTCGACCTCGTCGGCCGCGACGACGGCTTCCGGCGCGTCGCCCGTCAGGTGGTTCGGCACGATGTGCGCGAGCTTGTCGAACCAGAAGTTCGCCATCTGGTTCAGCACGCGGCCCTTGTTCGGAATCGGCTCGCCCATCACCACGTCGAAAGCCGACAGGCGATCGGTCGTGACGATCAGGAGCTTGTCGTTGCCGACCGCGTAGTTATCGCGGACCTTGCCGCGACCGAGGAGCGGCAGCGAGCGGAGCGTGGATTCGTAGAGGGTAGACATCGTCTTTTCGCAGATAAGGAGCCAAACAAAAAGGGAAACGCCGTTCCCCGCGGCAGGCGGGAACGGCGGTCTTGCAATACGTCGGCGAACCGGCCGGACGACAGCGCCCGGGCGGTTGCCGGCCGGCCCTCGTTCGGCCGGACGGAACGGCTGCGGGGCCGGATCAACCCGGCCGGACAGCCTTGCCTTTGCCCAATGCGAACATCGGGCGCGGCAATCGTACTACAGTCTCAGCGCACGACCTGTGCGAGCGCGCCGGACTTGTACTGCTCGGCGATCTTGTCGAGCGACACCGGCTTGATCTTGCCGGCCTGGCCTTCGCAGCCGAACGCGAGGTAGCGGTCGACGCAGACCTGCTTCGCCGCTTCGCGCGCGGGCTTCAGGTAGTCGCGCGGATCGAACTTGCCCGGGTTCTCGAACAGGTAGCGGCGGATCGCACCGGTGATCGCCAGACGCAGGTCTGTGTCGATGTTGATCTTGCGCACGCCGTGCTTGATGCCTTCCTGGATTTCCTCGACCGGCACGCCGTAGGTTTCCTTCATGTCGCCGCCGAATTCGCGGATCTCGGCCAGCAGTTCCTGCGGCACCGACGACGAACCGTGCATCACGAGGTGGGTGTTCGGAATGCGCGCGTGGATTTCCTTGATGCGCTGGATCGACAGGATGTCGCCCGTCGGCTTCTTCGAGAACTTGTACGCGCCGTGCGACGTGCCGATCGCGATCGCGAGTGCATCGCACTGCGTGAGCTTCACGAAGTCGGCGGCCTGCTCCGGATCGGTCAGCAGCTGCTCGCGGGTCATCGTGCCTTCCGCACCGTGGCCGTCTTCCTTGTCGCCCTTCATCGTCTCGAGCGAGCCGAGCACGCCGAGTTCGGCCTCGACCGTCACGCCGATCGAGTGCGCCATCTCGACGACCTTGCGCGACACGTCGACGTTGTACTCGTACGACGCGACCGTCTTGCCGTCGGCTTCGAGCGAGCCGTCCATCATCACGCTGGTGAAGCCGCTGCGGATCGCGCCCATGCAGACTGCCGGCGACTGGCCGTGATCCTGGTGCATCACGACCGGGATGTGCGGGTACGACTCGATTGCCGCTTCGATCAGGTGGCGCAGGAACGGCTCGCCCGCGTACTTACGCGCGCCGGCCGACGCCTGCATGATCACGGGCGCGCCAACCTGGTCCGCCGCCGCCATGATCGCCTGGACCTGCTCCAGGTTGTTCACGTTGAAGGCCGGCAGGCCATAACCGTGCTCTGCCGCGTGGTCCAGCAATTGACGCATTGATACGAGAGGCATTGTGGAACTCCTTGGAATGAAAACCGGTGCGCCCTGACGCCGGCGCGGCGCTCGCTCCCGGTCGGACCCGGGGTGGCACGGCGCGGCTGAGCGTCGAATAGCCGCATTTTATCGCGAAGCGCCTCCGATTCCGACCGCCCGGTGGCGCCGACTCGCAATTTGTTACGTTCGCACGGCACAATGCGGGCAAAAAAGAGAAAAAAAGCCGCGCGGGGCTTCGGACCCCACGCGGCTTTCGCGTGAAAAACGGTGCCGGATCAGTTTTCAGCCGACCCGGGCGGGCGGCTCGCAGGCCGGCCCGATGCTCAGCCGGCGCTCAATAGTGCTCGCCGACCCGCACGATCTTCAGCGTGTTGGTGCCGCCCGCCTGCCCCATCGGCTCGCCGACGGTCAGCACGACCATGTCGCCGTGCTGCACATAGCCCTGCTTGACGACGATTTCGAGCGCCGCCTGCAGCGCCGAGTCGCGGTCGCTGTTGAAGTCGACGTGCAGCGGCGTCACGTTGCGGTACAGCGCCATCGTGCGCTCGCTGCCGACGCGCGGCGTCAGCGCGAAGATCGGCACGTGCGTGTAGTGACGCGACATCCACAGCGCGGTCGCGCCCGATTCGGTCAGCGCGATGATCGCCTTCGCACCCAGGTGGTACGCGGTGAACAGCGCGCCCATCGCGATCGACTGGTCGATCCGCGTGAACGTGCGGTCGAGGAAATCCTTGTCCAGCTCGACGTGTTCCGACTTTTCCGCCTCGACGCACACGGCCGCCATCGTCTCGATCGTGACGACCGGGTACTTGCCGGCGGCCGTCTCGGCCGACAGCATCACCGCGTCGGTGCCGTCGAGCACCGCGTTCGCGACGTCCGACACTTCCGCGCGCGTCGGCACCGGCGCGTGGATCATCGATTCCATCATCTGCGTCGCGGTGATCACGAGCTTGTTCGACTCGCGCGCCATCCGGATCATCCGCTTCTGCAGCGCCGGCACGGCCGCGTTGCCCACTTCCACCGCGAGGTCGCCGCGCGCGACCATGATGCCGTCGGACGCGTCGAGGATGCTCTGCAGCGCCGGAATCGCTTCCGCGCGCTCGATCTTCGCGATCATCTTCGGCTTGATGCCGTAAGGCGCGCCCGCGATGTTCGCGAGCTGGCGCGCCATTTCCATGTCGGTCGCGTTCTTCGGGAACGACACCGCCACCAGGTCCGCGCCGAGCGACATCGCGGTGCGGATGTCTTCCATGTCCTTCGCGGTCAGCGCGGGTGCCGACAGGCCGCCGCCCTGGCGGTTGATGCCCTTGTTGTTCGACAGCTCGCCGCCCACCTTGACGATCGTGTGGATCTCGTCGCCGAGCACGCGCTCGACGGTCAGCACGATCAGGCCGTCGTTCAGCAGCAGCAGGTCGCCCGTGCGCAGGTCACGCGGCAGTTCCTTGTAGTCGAGGCCGACGCGCTCGTCGTTGCCGAGTTCGCAGCCCGCATCGAGGATGAAGGCCTGGCCCGGCTCGAGCGTCGTCTTGCCGTTCTCGAACTTGCCGACGCGAATCTTCGGGCCCTGGAGGTCGGCCATGATCGCGATCTCGCGGCCGACCTTGCGGGCGGCCTCGCGCACCATCTCGGCGCGCTGGCGGTGATCGTCGGCCGTGCCGTGCGAAAAATTGAGCCGCACGACGTCGAGGCCCGCCTGCATCATCTGCAGCAGAATCTCCGGCGAACTGGAAGCCGGGCCGATCGTGGCGACTATCTTGGTGGCGCGCTGCATGAAACTCCTCATCTGGATCAAGGTGGATGCGCTGGGTGAAACGCTGCGAGAGCCGGAAGCGGCAGGCCCAGCGGCCGCCGTTCCGGGGGGCGTGCCGGTGCTTGCGCCCGGCATCGCTTTGTTCTGAAATTCGTGGTGCTGCACGGCCGCGTCGCCGGCGGCCGCCGGTGCGCGCGGGGTGGAGTTCGCCCGCGCGGGCGCGCGTTTGCGCTTGCCCGCGCCGGCCGGCTGCTCCGCTTTCGCGGAGCGCGCGGCCTTCATCACCCCTGCGCGCGCCGCCACGCTCAGGCCGCCCGCGTTTCGAGCACTTCCACCGCCGGCAGCTTCTTCCCCTCGAGGAACTCGAGGAAGGCGCCGCCGCCCGTCGAGATGTAGCTGACCTGGTCATGGATGCCGTACTTCGCGATGGCCGCGAGCGTGTCGCCGCCGCCCGCGATCGAGAACGCGGACGATTTGGCGATCGCTTCCGCGAGCGTCTTGGTGCCGTTGCCGAACTGGTCGAACTCGAACACGCCGACCGGGCCGTTCCACACGATCGTGCCGGCCTTCTCGAGCTGGCTTGCGAGCGCCTTGGCCGTATCCGGGCCGATGTCGAGGATCATGTCGTCCGCTTCGATGTCGGCGACCTGCTTCACCGTGGCCACGGCCGTCGGCGAGAATTCCTTGGCCGTCACGACGTCGGTCGGGATCGGCACCGATGCGCCGCGCTCGCGCGCTTCGTCGATGATCGCCTTCGCCTCGTTGACGAGGTCGGCTTCCGCGAGCGACTTGCCGATCGACAGGCCGGCCGCGAGCATGAACGTATTCGCGATGCCGCCGCCGACGATCAGCTGGTCGACCTTGCCGGCCAGCGACTTCAGGATCGTGAGCTTGGTCGACACCTTCGAGCCGGCGACGATCGCCACCAGCGGGCGGGCCGGGTTGCCGAGCGCCTTGCCGAGCGCGTCGAGTTCGGCGGCCAGCAGCGGGCCCGCGCACGCGACCGGCGCGTACTTCGCGATCCCGTGCGTGGTCGCTTCCGCGCGGTGCGCGGTGCCGAACGCGTCGTTCACGTACACGTCGCAGAGCTTCGCCATCTTCTGGGCGAGCTCGTCCGAATTCTTCTTCTCGCCCTTGTTCACGCGGCAGTTCTCGAGCAGCACGACCTGGCCCGGCGCGACGTTCACGCCGTTCTCGACCCAGTTCGAGACGAGCGGCACGTCACGGCCGAGCAGCTCGGCGAGGCGCGTCGCGACCGGCGCGAGCGAATCTTCCGGCTTGAATTCGCCTTCAGTCGGACGGCCGAGGTGCGACGTGACCATCACGGCCGCGCCGGCGTCGAGCGCGGCCTGGATGGCCGGCACGGACGCACGCACGCGCGTGTCCTCGGTGATGTTGCCCTGGTCGTCCTGCGGGACGTTCAGGTCGGCACGAATGAATACCCGCTTGCCGGCGAGCTGGCCGGCGGCGATCAGGTCGGTAAGACGCTTGACTTGGCTCATGTTGAACAAATTGAAGTAGTGGATGGGGAAAGGGGGTCACGCTGGACGTGCGCGGGCTGCCGCGAAAGGGCGCCGGATGCGGCCGTGGCTGGCGGTTCGCATGACGCGCACGGGTAAAAATCTCGAACGGGCATTCTAGCCGATCCACCCGGCAGACTGACCCGGCAGCGGCGAATTCCGCCTATTTGGGATCGCGATCGGGAACGGACACATTGCCGCAACGCAGCAATGCACGCGCGCGAGCGGCCGGCACCCGGCGGGCCTGAACGGCGGGGCATCAGAAGATCAGGCGCAGCGCGGTGAACACGAGCATCCCGACGACGATCGTGCCGAGCATGCTGCGCCGCCACAAAAACCAGCCAAGGCCGGCGAGCGCCGCGTAGAACGGGTGGTTCGACAGCGCGAACGACAGCCCGGCCGGCGTTTCGAGCACGTCGGGCAGCACGACGGCGACCAGTGCCGCCGCCGGCGCGTAGCGCAGCGCGCGCTGCGCGCGTTCGGGCAGCACGGTGCGTTCGCCGCCGATCAGGAACAGCGCGCGCGTGACGGCCGTGACGATCGTCATCCCGATGATGACGATCCAGATTTCCGTCGCGCTCATTCGATCTCCTTCTCGTGCACGGTTTCGGTGCGGATGCGCCGCCAGTCGGCCCGCTCGACGAAGAAATCGGCCGTGCAGCCGGCCGCGAGCGCGGCGAGCACCGCGAGCGGCAGCGCGAGCCGGTACGGCAGGTCGAACGCGACCAGCGACACGACACCGGCAACCGCGACAGCCGCGAGCGTCGAACGGTTCGCGACCGCCGACACCATGATCGGGATCAGCGCGAGCGTGCCGGCCAGTTCCAGCCCCCAGCTCGCGGGGAAGAAGCTCGCGAGCAGGATGCCGGCGAGCGACGACACCTGCCACGACAACCAGCTCGCGAGCGCCATCCCCCAGAAATACGCCTCCTTGCCGGGCACGTGGCCGTACGCGAAGCCCTGTTTCTGGAACAGCAGGTAGATCACGTCGCCGTTGAAGTAGCCGATCGCGAGGCGCCGCCAAAGCGGCAGGTAGGAAAAATGGGGCGCAAGCCCGGCGCTGAAGATCACGAAGCGCGTGTTGACCATCGCGGCCGTGAGCAGGATGGTCCAGATCGGCAGCTTCGCCGCGAGGAGCGGCAGCACCGCGAGCTGCGACGAGCCCGCGTAGACCAGCAGCGACATCGCGCTCGCCTGCCCGAGGGTCATCACCGACTTGCTCATCGCGATGCCGGTGACGAGCCCCCACGAGAAAATCGCCATCAGCGTCGGGGAATAATCGCGCGCGCCCTGGATCAGCGCGAAGCGGTCGGTGGCGGACAATCGAGCGAGCATGGGAAGCGGGCCGCAGCGGGCGGTTCGTCGGGGCGCCGGCGCCTCCTGCCGGTACGACCCGTCGTTATTGGAATCGGTACCGGGCGATTATAGCGCCGGCCCCGCGCCGACCGACCGGATCGCCTTCAAATGACGCTAAAATAAGCGTCTTTCCGGCTCAACGCTGCATACAACCGCATCCCAGGAGAAATCTATGTCAATGGCCGACCGCGACGGCAAGATCTGGATGGACGGCAAGCTGATCGACTGGCGCGACGCCAAGATCCACGTCCTGACCCACACGCTGCACTACGGCATGGGCGTCTTCGAGGGCGTGCGCGCGTACAAGTCGGCCGACGGCAGCACCGCGATCTTCCGCCTGTTCGAGCACACGAAACGTCTGCTGAATTCGGCAAAGATCTTCCAGATGGACGTGCCGTTCGACCGGGAAACGCTCGAAGCCGCGCAGCTCGAAGTCGTGCGCGAGAACAAGCTCGAGTCGTGCTACCTGCGCCCGATCATCTGGGTCGGTTCGGAAAAGCTCGGCGTGTCCGCCAAGGGCAACACGATCCACGTCGCGATCGCCGCATGGCCGTGGGGTGCGTACCTCGGCGAGGAAGGCCTCGCGAAGGGCATCCGCGTGAAGACGTCGTCGTTCACGCGCCACCACGTGAACGTGTCGATGGTCCGTGCAAAGGCGTCGGGCTGGTACGTGAACTCGATCCTGGCGAACCAGGAAGCGACGGCCGACGGCTACGACGAAGCGCTGCTGCTCGACGTCGACGGCTACGTGTCGGAAGGCTCCGGCGAGAACTTCTTCCTCGTGAACAACGGCAAGCTGTACACGCCCGACCTGTCGTCGTGCCTCGACGGCATCACGCGCGATACCGTCATCACGCTCGCGAAGGACGCCGGCATCGAAGTGATCGAGAAGCGCATCACGCGCGACGAGGTCTACACGGCCGACGAAGCGTTCTTCACCGGCACGGCCGCTGAAGTCACGCCGATCCGCGAGCTCGACAACCGCACGATCGGCAGCGGCGCGCGCGGCCCCGTCACGGAAAAGCTCCAGTCGGCGTTTTTCGATATCGTGTCGGGCAAGAACGCGAAGTACGCGCACTGGCTGACGAAGGTCTGAGCGCGCTGCGCCACCGACCGCCCCACAAAAGAGTGATAAGAGAAAGTCTCATGAGTGAAATCAAGGAAATGCCGCTGGTCGAGCTGACGGCCAAGGATCTTCCCGCGTACTGCCCGAACCCGGCCATGGCGCGCTGGAGCGCGCACCCGCGCGTCTTCATCGACGTCTCGCACGGCGAAGCACGTTGCCCGTACTGCGGCACGCGCTACAAGCTGCGTGACGGCGAGGTCGTCAAGGGCCACTGAGCCCCGGCGGCCGGGCCTGCGGCTGATGCAGGCCCGCCGACCCGCAAGGCGGCGCAGCCGGATGGCCGGCGCGCCGCCCTTCTCCAATCTGGCAACCCGAACGCGGCGCCCGAGCGCCGTGCTTCATTACGACATCGGAAGTCGACCTGATGCGTCGAGCGCTGGTTATCGCACCGAACTGGATCGGTGACGCATTGATGGCGCAGCCGCTTTTTGCGCTGCTGAAGAAAAACCATCCCCGCATCGCGATCGATGCCGTCGCGCCCTCGTGGGTCGCGCCCGTGCTCGAACGGATGCCCGAGATCCACGATGTCTACGCGACCGATCTCGCGCACGGCAAGCTGCAGCTGCTGCGCCGCTGGCAGCTCGCGAGCGACCTGCGCGACGTCGGCTACGACGCGGCGTACGTGCTGCCGAATTCGCTGAAATCCGCGGTGATCCCGTGGCTCGCGAACATCCCGCTGCGGATCGGCTATACGGGCGAGCACCGCTACGGGCTGCTCAACGTGCGGCACGCGAACCCGGATAAATCGGGCGAGCGGCCGCCGATGACGACCCACTACGCGGCACTCGCGTACGCGCCGGGCGCGAAGCTGCCCGAGTCGATGAAGACGCTGCCCGCGCCGCGCCTCGACGCCGACCTGAACGAGACGGCGCGCGTGTCCGCGCGTTTCAATCTCGATACGCGCAAGCCGCTCGTCGTGTTCTGCCCCGGCGCCGAATACGGCCCGGCCAAGCGCTGGCCGCCCGAACACTTCGCATCGCTCGCCAACATCGTCCATCAGTCGTTCCCGTACACGCAGATCGTTGCGCTCGGCTCGCAGAAGGATGCGGCGGCCGCGCAGGCGATCGCCGACCACGCGCCGAACGTGCGCAACCTGTGCGGGCAGACGTCGCTGTCGGAGGCCTGCGCGCTGATCGCGCGCGCGAACGCGGTGGTCACCAACGATTCGGGGCTGATGCACGTTGCCGCCGCGCTACGCCGGCCGCTCGTCGCGCTGTACGGATCGACCGATCCGCGCCACACCCCTCCGCTGTCGGACCTGGCGAAGGTACAATGGCTTCATCTCGAATGCAGTCCCTGCTTCGAACGCGAGTGCCCGCTCGGCCACCTGAAGTGCCTGCGCGAACTCGGTCCCGAGCAGGTATTCGGCGATTTGCGCGGCATGCTCGTCGGGCAGCGCTGACCCTGGCCGGCAGCGTCGCACGACGCGCCGGGCAATCCGATTCACCGGTGTACGGCGGCTCCATCCGGGCCGCCGTGCTGAATACGGCGCGCGACGCGCGCGAGAGATAACCCCGATGCCACGTTTTGCCCGCCTCTTCGAAGCCGCCGCCGATACGCTGAACGCCTACTACCAGGCCGTCGCAGATGCCAATCTCGACGCGTTGCTGGGATTGTGGATCGACGAGGATTTCGCCAGCTGCGTATGGGCGGACGGCGAGCATCTGCACGGCCTCGACCAGATCCGCAGCGGGCTCACCAACCGGCTCGCCACGCGCCCCGTGACGATCGAGCCGCTCGACATCCGCGTGTACGACAGCCTCGGCACGGTCGTCTATACGATCGCCGAAGCGCATCAGCAGGCCGACCTGACGGCCGAACCCGACATGGTTTTCGCGACGTACGTGATGATTCACGAACGTGGCGAGTGGCGCATCGCGCATATTCACGCGAGCCCGATTCCCGAACAAGCGGCCGGACAATTCGCCGCGAAGATCCGTCACGGGCAGGGTCCGCTGCACTGACGAAAAGACGAAGCAACGCATACGCGGGGCGATCATGAGTACGGCTTCTCCGCCCACCTCGCCGCTGACCGGGGCTCCGGCCCCCGACGACGACATTCTGCGCTATCGCGCACCACGCTGGCTGCCTAACAGCCATGCGCAAACCATCGTGCCCGCGCTGTTCGCGCGGCGCCCCATCGTCGCCTACCGACGAGAGCGATGGGAAACCCCCGATCACGACTTCATCGATCTCGACTGGGTCGCCCATCTCGACAGCGCGGCGCCGCGGCCCGATGCGCCGCTGTTCGTGCTGTTCCACGGCCTCGAAGGCAGCTCCGGCTCGCACTACGCGCTCGAGATGATGGCCGCCGCGCGCGCGAAGGGCTGGCACGCCGTCGTGCCGCACTTCCGCAGTTGCAGCGGCGAGATCAACCGCCAGCCGCGCTTCTACCATCTCGCCGACAGCGCCGAGGTCGACTGGATCCTGCGCCGGCTCGCTGCGCAGCATCGCGGGCCGCTCGTCGCGGCCGGCGTGTCGCTTGGCGGCAACGTGCTGCTGCGCTGGCTCGGCGAGCATCGCAGCGACACGTCGATCCTGCGGGCAGCCGCCGCGATCTCGACGCCGATCGACGTGCACGCCGGCGGGCGCGCGCTGTCGCAAGGCTTTGCGATGGTCTACACGCGCAGCTTCCTGAAGACGCTCAAGCGCAAGGCGCTTGCCAAGCTCGACCAGTATCCAGGGCTGTTCGACCGCGAAGCGATGCTGCAGGCCGTGACGATGCGCGACTTCGACGAAGTCGTGACCGCGCCGCTGCACGGTTTCGCGGATGCGGACGACTACTGGACGAAGGCGACGACACGGCCGCTGCTGCCCGCGATCGACGTGCCGACGCTGATCCTCAACGCCCGCAACGACCCGTTCCTGCCCGAATCGGCGCTGCCGGGCCCGGCCGACGTATCGCCGGCCGTCGAGCTCGACCAGCCCGCGGCCGGCGGGCACGCGGGATTCATGACCGGGCCGTTCCCCGGCCGCCTCGACTGGCTGTCGGCGCGGGTGTTCGGCTATTGCTCCAAATTCGTCGACCATGGATGACATCGTCAGGCAGGCCCTCGCCAAATGGCCGAACGTGCCGCACTGTACCGGCTGGCTGCTGCTCGACCGGCGCGGCGAATGGCGGCTGCGCGACGACGCGGCCCAGGCGGCCGGCGAGCTCGGCTCGCCGATCCGGCATGCGGCACTGAATGCGTTCATCGGCCGCAACTACGAATGCGATGCGCAGGGCCAGTGGTTCTTCCAGAACGGGCCGCAGCGCGTGTATGTCGAGCTGGCCTATACGCCGTGGGTCGTCCGGCTCGCCGAACCCGACGGCCAGCTCACGCTCACCGACCAGACCGGCACGCCGTTCGAACCGGGCGAAGCCTGGCTCGACGACGCCGGTGGCGTGCTGTTTCGCGCGGCCGGCACGCCGCCACGCATCGCGGCGCTGCACGATCACGATCTCGGGCTGTTCGCCGATCACGCGGATTTCGACGCCGCGCCGCCCGTGCTGCGCTGGCGCGACGGCCGCACGCTGCCGCTCGGCAGCATCGTCTCCACGGACGTGCCCGCGCGGTTCGGCTACGTCGCAAGCCCGGCGCAACAGGCCCGCGACACGGCTGACAGCGGCAACTGACCCGCAGCGGCCTCGCCCGCGTTCGCCGCACGCCGGCCGCTACCCGCGGCCGTTCTTCTCGTCTTCGCGCTCTTCCTTGTAACGCGCCTCGAATTCCAGCAGCCGCGCGCCGATCATCGACTGCTCGTAGAACGACACGTCCTTCGCGTCGCGCGCTTCCTTCAGTTGGCGAATCGCCGACGGCCACGCGCCGTCGAGCGCCAGCTTCTCCGCGAGCGCGCGACGCCGCGCCAGCACGTCACCCTTGCCGTCGCTCGCCTTCGCGAGATAGTCCCACCAGTCTGGCTGCTCGGGGTCGGCCTTCGCCTGCGCGCGTGCCTGCTCCTGCGCTTCGGCGAAACGGCGCGCCGCGATCAGTGTCTGAAGATGCGCGACGAT
>NZ_JAAGPO010000234.1:0-14399 GCF_017104825.1 Burkholderia sp. Ac-20345
TGAACGGGCGGCGATCCTGCGTGCATGGCATGCGGCGATCGTCGCGCATACCGACGATCTCGCGAAGCTGATGTCGCGCGAACAGGGCAAGCCGCTCGCCGAAGCACGCGGCGAAGTCGCCTACGGCGCGTCGTACGTGCTGTGGTTCGCCGAGGAAGCGACGCGCACGTACGGCGACCTGATTCCGCAGCAGCAGCGTGGCAAACGCCTCGCCGCGGTCAAGGAGCCGATCGGCATCGTCGCCGCGATCACGCCGTGGAATTTCCCGCTCGCGATGATCGCGCGGAAGATCGCACCTGCCCTCGCGGCCGGCTGCACGGTGGTCGCGAAGCCGGCGGAGGACACGCCGCTGACGGCGCTCGCGCTCGCCTTCCTCGCGCAGGAAGCGGGCGTGCCGGCCGGCGTGCTGAACATGATTACCGCGTCGCGCGAGCGCGGCATCGACGCGGTGGCCGACTGGCTCGCCGACGGCCGCGTGCGCAAGATCACGTTCACCGGATCGACGCCCGTCGGCAAGCTGCTCGCACGCGAGTCGGCCGCCACGCTGAAGAAGCTGTCGCTGGAGCTCGGCGGCAATGCGCCGTTCATCGTGTTCGACGATGCCGAGCTCGATGCCGCGATCGACGGGCTGATGGCCGCCAAGTTCCGCAACGGCGGCCAGACGTGCGTGTCGCCGAATCGCGTGTACGTGCAGGCGGGCGTCTACGACGCCTTCGCCGCGAAGCTCGCGGCGCGCGTCGCCGCGTTGAAGGTCGCGCCCGCGACCGATCCGGCCGCGCAGATCGGCCCGATGATCAACGCGCGTGCGGTGGACAAGATCGCGCGCCACGTCGGCGACGCCATCGAGCGCGGCGCGCGCGTCCTCACGGGCGGCAAGCGCCTGCCCGAACTCGGCCCGAACTTCTACGCGCCGACGGTGCTCGCCGACGCCACCGCCGACATGCAACTCACCTGCGAGGAAACGTTCGGCCCGATCGCCGCACTGTTTCGCTTCGACACCGAGGACGAAGCCGTCGGCGCCGCGAACGACACGCCGTTCGGGCTCGCCGCGTATTTCTACACGCAGGACGTGCGGCGCATCGCACGCGTGTCGGCACGCCTCGAAACGGGCATCGTCGGGATCAACGAAGGCGCGCTCGCGAGCGAGGCCGCACCGTTCGGCGGCGTGAAGGAATCGGGCTATGGCCGCGAAGGTTCGCGCTACGGCCTCGACGACTACCTGTCGATCAAGTACCTGTGCCAGGGCGGGCTCGACTGACCTTGCACGGCTGCGTGCAACGCCGGCAAGGCAGGATCGCGGGAATCATGGAAAATACGCCGCATCTGAGATGCGGAGACTAGCCCGTGGGCATCAACTTCGATTTGAACGACTTGCAGGCGTTTCGCGCGGTCGTGGAAACGGGAAGTTTCCGAAAGGCCGCAGAGACGGTGAGCATTTCCCAGCCTGCGTTGAGTCGCCGGATCGACAAGCTCGAGGAAGCGCTCGGCGTGCGCCTCTTCGAGCGCACCACGCGGCGCGTCACGCTCACCACGGTCGGCCGCGTGTTCGCGCAGAGTGCAGAACAACTGCTCGACGATCTCGACGCCGCGCTGCTCGGCATTCGCGACGTGTCGTCGAGCCGCCTGGGCCATGTGACCATCGCGTGCGTGCCCTCGGTGGCCTACTACTTTCTGCCCGCGATCATCGCGCGCTATCATCAGCGCTTTCCGCGCATCCGGGTCAAGCTGCTGGACGCGGGCGCGAACGAGGTGCTGGGCGCCGTCATCAGCGGCGAGGCCGATTTCGGCGTGAGCTTCATCGGCAGCCAGGAATCCGACATCGAGTTCAAGGTGTTGCTCCAGGAGCGCTTCGTCGCTGCCTGCCGCCGCGACCATCCGCTCGCGCGCAAGAAGCGCGTGACCTGGAACGAACTGTACGAGCACGATTACGTGTCGGTGGACAAGACTTCCGGCAACCGTCTGTTGCTCGACCAGGCGCTTGCCGCCGTGGCACCGCGCGGGCCGAGCGTGTGCGAAGCGCGCCACGTCACCACCCTGCTCGGATTGATCGAGGCGGGGCTCGGCGTCGCCGCGGTGCCCTCGATGGCGATGCCCGGGCACGACCATCCCATTCTCACGAGCGTGCCGCTCGTCGAGCCGGTCGTCAAACGGCGCGTGGGCATCGTCAAGCGGCGCGGACGACCGCTCACGCCGGCCGCCGAAGCGTTTCACCGGATGATCATCGACGCGAAGCGTGGCGGTACCGCGAGCAGCGGTGCATCGGTGTGACAACGACAGGAAAGACACGAAGGATGATCGTCCCGTGAGGCTGGCCAGGCTGCTCAAATCGCTCTATGTGCAGGTCCTGCTCGCGATGATGCTCGGCGTGACCGTCGGTCACGTCTGGCCGGACGCAGGCGCAACGCTCAAGCCCCTCAGCGATGCGTTCGTCGGCCTTGTGCGGATGACCATCGCGCCGATCGTCTTTTGCACGATCGTCTCGGGCATCACGTCGCTCGCGAACGGGAAGGCAATCGGCCGCACGATCGTTCGGGCGCTGGCGCTCTTCTATCTGCTGACCGCCGTCGCGCTCGCGATCGGGCTCGTCACCGCGTTCGTGCTGCAGCCGGGCGCCGGCCTGCACATCGACGTGCACCATCTCGATTCGAGCCTCCTGGCACAGTACGCAAAGGATGCGCAGCCACGCGGGCTCGTGGCGTTCGGGCTGAGCGTGATTCCCGATACGATGCTCGGTGCGTTCGAGCAAGGCGAGGTGTTGCCGGTGCTGCTGCTGTCGCTGCTGTTCGGCTTCTCGCTGAACGCACACCGGGCGGCCGGCCGGCCCGTTCTTGCACTGATCGACGGGGTCGCCCAGGTTGTCTTTCGCGTGCTCGCGATGATCATGCGGCTCGCGCCGCTCGGCGCATTCGGCGCGATGGCGTTCACGGTGGGCCGCTTCGGTATCGGCTCGGTCGGCTCGCTTGCGAAGCTGATGCTGGCCTTCTACGTGGCATGCGCGCTGTTCGTCGCGCTGGTGCTCGCACCGCTCGCGCGCCTGCACGGCTTTGCGCTGTGGCGGCTGTTGCGCTACCTGCGCGAAGAATTGCTCATCGTCCTCGCGACGTCCTCGTCGGAGCCTGTTCTGCCGCGCCTGATCGTCAAGCTGGCGTCGCTCGGTTGCGACCGGGGCGTCGTGGGGCTCGTGCTGCCGGCGGGGTATTCGTTCAATCTGGACGGCACCGCGATCTACCTGACACTCGCCGCGCTGTTTATCGCGCAGGCGTGCGACGTGCCTCTTTCCGCGTCGCAGATCGCGATGTTGCTCGCCATCATGCTGCTCACGTCCAAGGGCGCGGCCGGTGTTTCCGGTAGCGGGCTGGTTGCGCTGGTCGCCACACTCGCCGTCATGCCCGACCTGCCCGTTGCCGGGGTCGCACTGCTGGTCGGCATCGATCGCTTCATGTCCGAGGCACGCGCGCTGACGAGCGTGATCAGCAATGCCTGCGCGGTCATCTTCGTTTCGATGTGGGAAGGTGCGTGCGATCGTGCACTGCTTGCGCAAAGGCTCGCCGTGGCCGGTTCGGCTTCCCTGAACGGGGCCGATGAAGGCAGTGCCGCGGCCGATGCCGACGGTAACGGGAAGGCCGCCTGACGCACGCCTTCCCGTCGATGGAATTCAGTGAGCGGAAACGGAATCGAGTCCGGTCGACTTCACGTCCGCCTGCACGTCGGGCGACGCAAGATAGTCGAGCAGCGCCTTCGCTTCCTTCGGATGCTGCGCGCCAACGGGGATGCCGGCGGCGAAGCGCGTGACCGACTGCAGCGATTCGGGAATCTTGCCGACGTAGGCCGCCCCCTTGACCGGCAGCAACTCGCTCACCTGCTGGAAGCCGATTTCGTAGTCGCCGTTCGCGACGACCGACGCCACCGGAATCCGCGGAATCATCTTCGCCTTCGACTTCACCTGGTCCTCGATGCCGAGCTTCCTGAACAGCTCGCGTTCGATATACACGCCGCTCGCGCTGTCCGAATAGGCGATCGACCTGGCATGCAGCAGCACCTGCTTCAGGCCTTCGGCGGAGCCGATGTCGGGCTTGGCCGCGCCGTCGCGCACGACCATGCCGATGCGCGAATCCGCCAGCTCGACCCGGGATCCGGGGACGACCTTGCCCTGCCTGATCAGGTCGTCGAGTGCGTAGCCGACCATGATCACCGCGTCGGCGGGCTCGCCGCGCGCGAGCCGGTTCGGAATCGCTTCGGGCGACTTGCCCATCGACGGGCCGAGCGCGGTATCGAGCGTATTGCCCGTCGTCGACTCGAACCGGGGGCCGAGCAGCTTGTAGGCGGCGGTGAAGCCGCCCGAGCTCATCACGTGCAGTTCGGCGGCCTGCACGTTGGCCGCAACCGCCGTGGTGGCGACCAGCGCGGTCGCACAAAATTTCAGGAGCAGGTTTCTCATGGTCATGGTCGTACGGATTCGCTTGGGTTCGTGTGGGTTCCTGAACATTCCGGATGGGCCGGCCGTCAATGCGCCGGCGTCAGCGTCGCGGTACGGTGACGATAAAGCGCGAACGTCGCAAGAAGCGCGCACACCGCGGCGAAGCTCATCCAGTAGCCCGGTGCGGCCTTGTCGCCCGTCATGTGAATGAGCGCGGTCGAGATGGCCGGCGTGAAGCCGCCGAACACGGCCGTCGCGAGGCTGTACGCGAGCGAGAAGCCTGCGACGCGCACCTGCACCGGCATCACCTCCGTGAGCGCCACGACCATCGCACCGTTATAGATCCCGTACATGAACGAGAGCCACAGGAGGACGAGCAGCATGTTGACGAACGACGGCGCGTGCGCGAGCAACGACAGCGCCGGGTAGGCGGTCACGACGGCGAGCACCGTCATGCCGACCAGCAGCGGCCGGCGGCCGATCCGGTCGGACAGCGCACCGCCGATCGGCAGCCACACGAAGTTCGACACGCCGACGCACAGCGTCACGAGCAGGCTGTCGGCGGTGCTCAGATGCAGCACCGTCTTGCCGAAGGTCGGCGCGTAGACCGTGATCAGATAGAAGCTCGTGGTGGTCATCGCGACCAGCATCATGCCGGCAACCACGACGCCCCAGTTCTGCACCAGCGTACCGAACACTTCCTTCATGCCCGGACGATGCTTGCGCGCCTTGAATTCCTGGGTTTCCTCCAGGTTGCGGCGGAGCATGAAGATGAACGGCACGATCATGCAGCCGACGAAGAACGGCGCGCGCCATCCCCATGCGGCGATGGCCGACGCGCTCAGCCATTGATTCAGCGCAAAGCCCAGGCCCGCCGCGACGACGATCGCGACCTGCTGGCTAGCGGACTGCCAGCTCGTGTAGAAGCCCTTGCGGCCGGGCGTCGCCAGCTCGGCGAGATAGACCGATACGCCGCCCAGCTCGGCACCGGCGGAGAAGCCCTGCAGCAGCCGGCCGAGCAGCACGAGCGCGGGCGCCAGCAGGCCGATCGTCGCGTAGCCCGGCACGAACGCGATCAGGATGGTGCCGCTCGCCATGATGGACAGCGTGACGATCAGGCCCTTGCGGCGGCCGACGTCGTCGATGTACGCACCCAGCACGATCGCGCCCAGCGGCCGCATCAGGAAGCCGGCGCCGAACACGGCGAAGGTCATCATCAGCGACGCGAACTCGCTTTGCGCGGGAAAGAAGACGTTGGCGATCTGCGTGGCGTAGAAGCCGAACAGGAAGAAGTCGAACTGCTCGAGAAAATTCCCGGCTGTGACGCGGAAAACCGCGGCGGCCTTCGAACGTTCGGTCGGAAGGCTGGACGAGGGGTGCATCGGGGTGTCTCCTGAAAATCCTGGAATACGCGAGAGGGGCGAGGCGATTGTCGTTTTCCGGCATGTTCGCTCGGCGCCGGTCAAACGATAAGTGCAATTTTTGGAAGGATTGATGTCGATTCGTTATCAATCGAAGTGCCAGCGGCGCGTGTCGCCGCCCATCGTTCCGGGCAGCGGCAAGCGCCCGATGCAAGGCTTGGCAGGACCGGCCAGGCGAACTCGCATACGTTTGCGCTCCCGTGCGCGATCGCACTCGCCCGCTGGCTGTCCTGCCGGCCTCGATTTTCTGTTAACCGTGCCGTTAACCGTGATTTGACCCGCGCCGGAACCATTGCCGCCGGCCTCCCATACGAGCACGAGCATGCCCGCATTCACCTCGATCGAGAAAATTGCCGACTGGGCCGGACGCAACCATCTCGCCGTCGGCGCATTGGGTACGTTGATGTCGCTGGCGGCGCTCGGGATCAGCGCGGCGACACTGTGGGCCGGGCGCAGCGAAGTGATAGAACACGCACACGAGACGTCGCGCAACGTCGCAGCCGTACTGGTGAGCCAGATCGCGCGCACCGTCGAAACGTCGAACAACGCACTGGTCGCGCTCGCGTCCGATCTCGGCAAGCCCGCGGTGCGGCGAATGGATGCCGGGCTGCGGCACGATCTGCTGTTCGAGCGCACCGCAGCGCAATATGTGACCGGCATGGGCGTGACCGACCGGCGCGGCCAGATGATCGACGGTTGCTGCGGCACGACCCATCATTGGGATTTCAGCGATCGCGACTACTTCAAGGTCCATCGCGATGCCGACAACGTCGGCCTCTACGTGTCCGAGGCCTATCGCGCTCGCTCGCGCGGCGGCAAGGAATCCATCGCGCTGTCGCGGCGCATCGACCGGCCGGATCATACGTTCAACGGCATCGCGGTGGTCGCCATCGACATCGCCTATTTCGAGCAGCTCCTGTCCGGTCTCGATGTCGGGCCGAACGGGGTCAGCGCGATCCTGCGCGCGGACGGCGCGATCCTCGCGAGAAATCCGTCACTGAACGACAACCAGATGAACCACCTGCGTCACTCGAAAGCCTTCGACCGGATGGTGCACAGTGTATCGGGCTTCTATCCCGCTCGTTCGACCATCGACGGCACCATGCGGCTGTATACGTACCAGCGGGTGCCGGGCACGCCGCTGATTGCCGTCGTCGCACCGGCCGAGCGCGACGTGCTGGCGAGCATTACACGCCTGTCGTGGACGGTAGGTGTGTCCGCAACCGTGATCAGCGCACTCTTCTGCGCGGTGGTATGGCTGCTTGCGTTTGCGCTACGGGACAACCTGCGCAAGCAGACGCTGCTCACGGATCTCACACGGACCGATCCGCTGACGGGCCTGTGCAACCGCCGCGCCCTTGATATCGCGCTGGCCGACGAATGGGAACGGCTGCAGCGGGGCAGCAACGGCAGCCTGTCGATCCTGTTCATCGATGCCGACCACTTCAAGCAGTACAACGACCGGCACGGGCATGCGGAAGGCGATACGGCGCTGCGCTTTCTCGCCGAATGCATCCGCACGCACACGCGACGGCGCGGCGATCTCGCCGCGCGCTACGGCGGCGAGGAGTTCGTCGCGGTGCTGCCGGATACGGACGAAAGCGGTGCCGCGCAGGTCGCGGAGGCGATTCGCCGCGAAGTCGAACGCAACCGGCTCGACGGGTTTGCGGAAACCGTTCCGGCCTTCACCGTCAGCATCGGCTGCGCGACCGGACATCGCGCGCGCCCCGCGTCCGTGCATGCGCTGTCGCGTCAGGCGGACATGGCGCTTTATCGTGCGAAGCGCGAAGGCCGCAACCGCGTGAGTTGTGCGGAAATGGAGCCGTTCGCGCACTCGGCGTAACGGCCACGGGTCGTGATCTGCATTTTTCCGACAGCAGCGTGCGCGCAAACGATTTCCCGGGCGACCATACCCTACCGCTCTTTCATCGCCCGGTTAATCAGGAACGCTATCCGACGGCAAGTCCACCCGACTTTCCATCCGAACGATCAACGGCCGCCGGTTCGCACGAAGCTGCCCCTGGCCCAGGGCGGCCACCAGCGCACAGGGTGCTCGCGGTATCCACCTCCCCTCAACGCAAACGGCGCTTGCAGTGCACGACCGCTGGCCCCCCGTCACGCCCGAAGCGGCAAGCCCAGCCGCCAGCTCAGGTTCCCGCGCGCCCGCGCCTCGCAGCGCGCATGGAAGTAATCCGTCAGATAGATGCGCGGGCGCGAGAGCAGCCAGCGAAGAATCGTCCGTTCATGAAGGTCGTAAGCCCGGTCGTCGAGATCGGCGCGTTCGGCCCGGAGCCGGCGGCCGTCTTCGCGAAATTGCCTGCGTGAAGCGCCCAGCACCGCCAGGTCGATGTCGCACACGAAACGGGTATCCAGTTCCGCAATGGTTCCGACGTGGGTCGTCGCGAGAATCATCGCGCAGATCCGGTCGCACGCGCCGATTCGCCCCGCTGCCAGGTGCCGGAACCAGTCGGCGCTGCGCTGCTCGTTGTTCTTCGCGCCGGGCACGTAAATCACGTCGTGGAACCAGAGCGCGAGTTCGACCACATCCGGATCGGGAATCGCGCTGCGCGCGAGGTCGACCTGACGCAAGCAGCGCCTGACGTGTACGAGCGTATGGTAATGCCGCATCGGCTCCGAATAGCCTTCCGCCAACAGGCGATAGACCTCCTCGGCATGGGTCCCGCCGCTGCCCGACCACAACGTGACGAACCGCGCCTGCGTCTGGTTCACGTTCACTCCTTGGCCCGTGTCGGCACGACACGATCGCCCCGGGCCGACGTTACCGCGATGCGCTCACATAAATTCCCTGCGAATGTCGATGCTCGACCGCTGTCCGATGTTGCCGTAGTGATGCGCGAGCCATGCATCCGCCTCGCGTCGTCCGTGGTCATGCAGCTCGCTCAGGAATCCCCAGTCCGCGTTGTACTTGCTCGATACGCTCAACGCGCTCAGCGCGTCGTCGGCGCGAATGGAATGGATCAGCATTTCCTTCATCTCGCCGCGCTTGATCGTGCCTTGCTGGATCAGGTCGGTGACGAACGCGATGGCACGCATCTCGCGCATCAGCGACGAGTTGAAACTGATCTCGCTGATACGGTTCAGAATTTCCGCGGCCGTAATGGGTACGCCGCGGCGCACGAGCGGATTGATGTGCACGATCACGACGTCGCGCGTCGTGCAATTGTAGATAAGAGGATAGATGGCCGGATTGCCCATGTAGCCGCCATCCCAGTAGTACTCGCCGTCGATCGAGACCGCTTGGAACAGGGTCGGCACGCATGCCGATGCAAGTACCGCGTCGGCACACACATCCTCGCCCGTGAAGATGCGGATTTTCCCCGTCTCGACGTTGGTGGCGCAGAGATACAACCGGATCGGACAGTGCTTGCGCAAGGCGTCGAAGTCGACCTGGCTCTCGAGCACTTCGCGCAGCGGATTCAGGTTGTTCGGATTGAACTGATACGGCGAGAAGACGCGCAGCATCATGTCGGTGAACGCATAAAGCGGCGAGTGATCGAGCCCGAAGCTGTGCGTCCCCTTCAGCCACGGCACCCAGCGCAACGGGTTGTAGTGCTCCGCCGATCGCGCGACCGCCTGCCAGAAGTCGTGCAGTGCCTCACGCGCACCGTCCTCGCCCCCCTTCAGCAGCCCGCACGCGAGCACGACGGCGTTCATCGCGCCGGCGCTGGTTGCACAGACACCCTCGATTTCGAGCCTGCCGTCTTCGAGCAGCCGGTCAAGCACGCCCCAGGTAAATGCGCCGTGCATCCCGCCACCCTGCAGCGCCAGCGCGATCGGTTTGCGCGGACCATCGTGGCGGCGTCTCGTATGCGTGGTCGTCATGCCCGTCTCCTCGAGCAGCGGCAGTTCGCGGACGGCACGTGGTCACACGATGCGTCGTCGTACGCCGCAGGTCCATTCATCCTGCGTGTGCGCCCAATGCGTCCAGCAGCGCTTTTGCTTCTTGCAGGTCGCTTGTGTCGAAGCCTTCCGTGAACCAGGTGTATACGTTGGACAGCACTTGCGTGGCCTCCGCGGTCTTGCCCTGTCGCTGCAATAGCCTGGCGAGATCCGATGCTGCCCGCAGTTCCAGTGCCCTGGCACCCTGTTGGCGTGCCCGCGCGATCGCTCTGTGA
This sequence comes from Burkholderia sp. Ac-20345, assembly GCF_017104825.1. Classification (NCBI taxonomy): domain Bacteria; kingdom Pseudomonadati; phylum Pseudomonadota; class Betaproteobacteria; order Burkholderiales; family Burkholderiaceae; genus Burkholderia; species Burkholderia sp. Ac-20345. Next base: position 9,975 of record NZ_JAAGPO010000234.1, read on the forward strand.
AAGCAGTCGGCGGCTTCGTCGTCGCATTCAGGCGCCATGTCTGCCTTGTCGGCCCTGCCGGCCCGATAGATTCCCGCGAGCCGGTACAGCTCGGCCTCGTAGCAATGCTCGCCGGTTTTCTCGACGATCGCCATGGCCTCCTCCAGCATGCCCATTGCTGCGCGCTTGTCTCCCGCGCGCCAGTAACTGTCGGCGAGCAACGCGAGAGAATACGGACGCTGGTCTTCGCCGCCGGCTGCCCGCTGAGCGTCGAGGCCCAGCCGCATCTGTGCAATGCCGTCCTGGATGTCTCCTTGCACGCTCATCGCCCAGCCTTGCAGGAGCGTCCCCCACGCGAGCCAGTACGGCAATCCGTGCTCGGTCGACACGGCAATGACCGCTTCCGCGCGCTCGGCGGCCAGCCTCGGCTCCCGCCGCAGCTGATGCAAGTGCGCCGTGTAGGTCAGGCTGAACGCCAGCGATGGCCCATAAGCAAGGTTCCGTGCTAGCGCAAGCGCTTCGACGCTGCGTTTGAGCGCCTGGTCGGGATACCCCTGAATCCACAATGTCAGCATCAGGAAACAGAGTGCCCGGATGCCGGGATCCACCCCGTGTGCGAAGACGTGTGCCTGATGCTGCTCCGGATCGTAGAGCGCAAGCGCCTGTTCCGTGTGGGTGCAGGCAGCACCGAAATCGCCCTGCAAAAACAGGCACGAACCCAGCGCGCTATGCGCCTCGATGAGGAGGCCCGGATCGTTCGCATCCCGCGCCGTCCTGAGCATCTGCATGCCCAGCTCCAGGCCGCGCGCATGCTCGCCGCGCACCCCGTGATGGATCCGCAATCCCAACTGCGTCGCGAAGCGTTGCGATGCCTCTCCGGTGCGCTCGCACAATTCGAGTGCGCGCATATAGGTCTCGCCCACCTCGTTCGCGCCATACCCGCGCACGTCCATCAGCACCGGCCCGAGGGAAAGCAGCAGTGTCAGTTCCCAATGCGCGCGCGCCGGTGTGTCCGGCAAGCCCTTCAGCAACGCCAGCGCCGCGTCGAGATGATTCATCGCATCGTGATGGGCAGCGTGGCGCAACGCCTGCTGAGCCGCCCGATGCAGGTATTCGACCGCCTTGAGAATGTTGCCGCTCTGACTGTAGTGGTGCGCGAGTTCGCTGCAGTAATCGGCGATGCGTGTCGGGAACAGCACCTCGATCGCCTGCGCGGTACGCTCGTGCAGCGTGGTACGCCGCTCCGTGAGCAACGAGCGCCCTGCCACCTCCTGGGTCAGCGCGTGTTTGAACGAGTAATTGACTTCCGGAAAGGCGGGGCACTCGTAGATGAACTCCGCCGCTTCCAGGTGCGCGAGGAGGCGCCGCAGTTCGTCGTCCCGCGCCGGCGCCTCACCGCAAATTCGCCGGATCAGGCTGAACGGAAACTCGTGGCCGATCACCGCGAGTGCCTGCAGCAGTTCCTTTTCGTCGATCGGAAGCCGGTCGATCCGGGCGGCGAGCACGCCCTGCACGGTGGTCGGAATGTGCAGCGTGGCCGGCGTCTCCACGATGCGATAGCGCCCGGCCTCGCCGAGCAGCGACCGCTCCTCGACGAGCGTCTGGACCACTTCCTCCATGAAGAACGGGTTGCCCTCCGTCTTCTCCAGGATGAGCTGTTTCAGCGGCACGAGCGTGCGATCCTCGCCGAGCAGCGCCGCGAGCAGTCCTTGCGCATCGGCCGTGCCAAGCGGCTCGAGCCGCAGTGTGCTCCAATGCGCCGCGCGAGCCCACGCGGGCTGATACTCGGGCCGGTAGTTCACCAGAAGCAGGATGCGTGCGTCCGGCACGTGCTCGATCAGGTAGGTGAGGAAGGCTTCCGTTTCACGGTCCAGCCATTGCAGATCCTCGAACAGCAAATGGACCGGCTGATTCTGGCTCTCTCGCGCGAGAAGCTGCCTGATCGCGTCGAAGGTCCGCTCGCGCCGGATCTGCGGATCCATCTCGACGAGTACCGGCCCGCCTTCGCCAATGCCGAGCAGATAGAGGACGTACGGCACGAGGTCCTCGAAACTGCGCTCGAGCGTGAGCGCCTTGCCGATGACCTTTTCGCGGCAGCGCCGCTCGTCGTCCTGTGTCGTGATCTGAAAATAATTCTTCAGGAGTTCAATGAGCGGCAAATTGGAATACGCCTTGCCGTGCGATACGGAAAACGTCTCCAGCACCAGCGCGCCACGCCGCGAACGCTCCTTGAACTCGTGGAACAGGCGGGACTTGCCGACGCCGGCCTCGCCCACCACGCCGACCACGCGCCCCTGCCCGGCCCTGACGGTCTCCAGGGCCCGGTTCAGGTGTTCCATTTCCGTTTCGCGGCCGACGAAGCGCGCGAGACCACGGTGCGCCGCCCGTTGCAGGCGCGTGCGCAACGCACCCAGGCCAAGCACCTCGTACACGCACAGCGGCGCGGGAATCCCCTTGAGCTGCGTCGCCCCCAGCGCCTTGAACTCGAAATAGCCTTCGGCCAGCTTGTGGGTCGACTCGCTGACGAGAATCGACGTCGGTGCGGCGATGCCCTCGATCCGCGACGCGATGTGGATCGTATGCCCGAGCGGATCGTAATCGGTGTGCAGGTCGTCGGTGCGGATCGAACGAACGACGACCTCGCCGGTGTGAACGCCGACGCGAATCTGCAGAGGAATGCCTTCCTGCAGACGAATGCGATCGCCATGCTGTCGCATTGCCTGCTGCATGCGCAATGCAGCGAACAGCGCGCGCTGTGCATGGTCTTCGTGGGCAATCGGTGCGCCGAACAGCGCGAGGATGCCATCGCCGAGCGATTTGGCTACGTACCCTTCGTAGTAATGGACCGCTTCCATCATCAGCTCGACGACGGGCACGATCAGGCGATGCGCCACTTCGGGATCGAGATCGTGGATCAACGCGGTCGACCCGGCCATGTCGGCAAACAACGCGGTAACGGTCTTGCGCTCACCGGCGGGTTCGCCGCGCGCTTCCATGGCCGCGTGTTCGGCACGGATGCGCTCGGCAAGGTGATCGGGCGTGTAATGAACGGGAGTCGGCGGCGGCTCCCTTCCCGAGGGCCGGGACGATGGCGACGACGCCGTGGGCGCGGCCAGCGCCGCCCCGCAGTTGCTGCAGAAGCGGGCCGCCGGCTCTACGTCATGTCCGCATTGCGGACACGTGCGGGACAGCACGGCCTGGCATTCCTGGCAGAACCTCGCACCGGGAGGATTCTCGGAACCGCATAGGGCGCAGCGCATAAAACCCTCTTCCGGCCAAGGGTCGACATCAAAATATTATGCGCCACTCTCCGCGGATATTCAGGTTGACTATGCGATTGCGCATGCCGACTGACGTCGCGTGCGCCGCGAGCCCGCACCCGAAATCGTCGGCGGAATCTCCGCGCAAAAGGCCGGTTGCACCGGTTGCGCCGCGTGCCTGCTCATCCGCCTGCGCGCCATTCGCGCACCAGCCGCTCGCGATGCGCCGGGCGCGCGACAACCCGCGCTGACCGGCGGGCACCTCATCGATTCGCCCCTGTCGCGCAAGACATGTCGACACTGTCATGCAGCGCCGGGATGCCTGTGCAAAGCGCGTTGCAACCCACGCTTCCGTGAAAACACGCGGTCTGCCGCCTGCACCGCGAATCGACGCCGCCATGCACGGCACTCATGCCGCGCATGAAAACTAATCGATTGTTGGCACCCCGGATCGACGCCGACAATCCGCGTCATGCCCCCTCGTTTGCGGTTCGGGCCACTCACCCTCCCAATCGGCACAACACGATCCATGAACCATTCAGCCACCGTCTCCTCCATCGCCGGGGCCCGCAAGGCCACGGCGGCGCCCTGCCATGCCCGCCCCCGCACCTGCGGCGAAGCGCTCGTCGACCTCCTCGAACGCCAGGGTGTCGAATGCGTGTTCGGCATTCCCGGCGTGCATACCGTCGAGCTCTATCGCGGCCTCGCCGCATCGTCGATCCGCCATGTGACGCCGCGCCACGAACAGGGGGCCGGCTTCATGGCCGACGGCTATGCACGCGTCACGGGCCGGCCGGGCGTCTGCTTCATCATCACCGGGCCGGGGATGACCAATATCGCGACCGCGATGGCACAGGCCTACGCGGATTCGATCCCGATGCTGGTGATCTCGAGCGTCAACGCACGACGCGAGCTCGGCAGCGGCGACGGCCGCCTGCACGAGCTGCCGTCCCAGCGCGACGTGTTCGCGGGCCTCACCGCGTTCTCGCACACGCTGCTCGACGCGGCCGACCTGCCGCAGGTCCTCGCGCGCGCATTCGCGGTCTTCGCCAGCGCGCGGCCGCGGCCCGTGCATATCGAGATTCCGCTCGACGTGATCGTGATGCCGGCGCCCGCGCTGTCCGACGCCCCGCTCGCGCTGCCTGCGCGGCCCTCGCCGGATGCGAATGCGCTCGCCGCCGCCGCC
>NZ_JAAGPO010000235.1:0-14094 GCF_017104825.1 Burkholderia sp. Ac-20345
TGATCGGCCGCTACGCGCGCACGCTCGGCGCGCAGGTGCCGGGCCGGCTCGTGACGAGCGCGAAGAGCTGGCTGTCGCACGCGTCGGTCGACCGGCTCGCGGCGATCCTGCCGTGGGGCGCGGCCGACGGCGTCGACAAGGTGTCGCCGGTCGATGCGAGCGCGAGCTATCTCGCGCACGTGCGCGACGCGTGGGATGCGCGCTTTCCCGATGCGCCGCTCGCGAAGCAGGACGTGATCCTGACGGTGCCCGCGTCGTTCGACGACGGCGCGCGCGCACTGACGGTCGAGGCCGCGCGGCGCGCGAAGCTGCCCGCGCTGCGGCTGCTGGAAGAGCCGCAGGCCGCATTCTACGACTGGCTGTACGGCCAGCGCGCCACGCTGCGCGACACGTTTGCCGCCGCGCGGCGAGTGCTGATCTGCGACGTCGGCGGCGGCACGACCGACCTCACGCTCGTCGATGTCGCGCCGGGCGACGACGGCGAGCCGGCTTTCACGCGGGTCGGGGTCGGCAACCACCTGATGCTTGGCGGCGACAACATGGACCTCGCGCTCGCGCGCCTGGTCGAGTCACGGCTGACCGAGCCCGGCACGCGGCTGTCCGCCGCGAGCCTGTCGCAGCTCGTCGAGCGTTGCCGTGCCGCGAAGGAGCGGCTGCTCGGCGACGATGCACCCGAATCCGTCAACGTCACGCTGCTCGGCGCGGGCAGCAAGCTCGTCGGCGGCGCGCGTTCGGCCGAGCTGACGCGGCAGGAAGTCGAGCAGATCGTCGTCGAAGGTTTCTTTCCGCAGGTCGAATCCGGCGAACTGCCGCGCCGCGCACGCGCCGCGATCGTCGAATTCGGGCTGCCCTACGCGAGCGACGCGGCCGTCACGCGGCACGTTGCCGCGTTTTTGAAGCGTCATTCCGAAGGCCCGCTGCCCGACACGCTGCTGCTCAACGGCGGCGTGTTCCGCGCGGGCGCGCTTGCCGGCCGTCTCGCGCAGACGCTCGGCGCGTGGCGCGGTGCGCCGCTCGACGTGCTGCACAACGCGCATCCGGACGTGGCGGTCGCGCGCGGCGCGGTGGCCTACGGGCTCGCGCGCGCCGGGCATGCGCCGCGTATCGGCGGCGGCTCCGCGCGCAGCTATTTTCTCGTGCTCGACGATGGCGCGGCCGATTCTGCCGCGCGCGGCGTCTGCCTGTTGCCGCGCGGTGCGGAGGAGGGCCACGAGATCCGGCTCGACGATCGCACGTTCGCGCTGCAACTCGGGCAGCCGGTGCGTTTCCACCTCGTGTCGACGGTGGCCGAAACCGCGTACCGGCCCGGCGATCTCGTCGATCTCGACGGCGGCGATTTCGTGCGGCTGCCGCCGATTGCCACCGTCGTAGACGCGAAAGCGGGTGGCGATGCGCGCGAAACGCCGGTGAAGCTCACCGCGTCGCTGACCGAGGTCGGCACGCTTGAAATGCACTGCATCGCGACCGACGATGCGTCGCGCCGCTGGCGGCTCGAATTCCAGTTGCGTGGCGACGCGCCCGCGCAGGGCGACGACGCTGCATTCGCGCGGCATCCGCGTCTCGACCAGGCGATCGAGCTGATCGAGCGCTCGTTCGGCAGCAAGGCCGCCGACGTCACACCGAAAGACACGCGCCGGCTGCGCGCACAGCTCGAACAGGTGCTCGGTGCGCGCGAAGAGTGGGACGTCGCGCTTGCGCGCGAACTGTTCGATGCGTTGCTCGCGCGCGCCCGGCGCCGCCGGCGCTCGGCCGATCACGAACGTGCGTGGCTGAACCTCGCCGGTTACTGCCTGCGCCCGGGCTTCGGCCATCCGCTCGATGCGTGGCGCATCGAGCAGTTGTGGCCGCTGTTCGACGACGGGATTCAATACGTGACCGACGGACAGGTGTGGTCCGAGTGGTGGACGCTGTGGCGACGCGTGGCCGGTGGCCTCGACGACGACGCGCAGACGCAGGTGCGCGACGCGATCGCGTTCCTCGAACCGTCCGACGACAAGCGGCGCAAGCTGCCGTTCGATCCGGGCAAGGTCGGGCCGGCCGACATGACGCGGCTGTCCGCGTCGCTCGAACGGCTACCGGTCGAGCGCAAAGTCGAGCTGGCCGAGCGCCTGATCGCGCAATTGCAGAGGCCGGCCGAGCGAGCGCTGTGCGCATGGGCGCTCGGGCGCATCGGTGCGCGCCGGCCGTTCTACGGCAGCGCGCACAGTGTCGTGCCGGCGGAAGTGGCCAAGGGCTGGCTCGATGCGCTGTTTGCGCTCGACTGGAAACAGGTCGAACCGGCCGCGTTCGCGGCCGCGCAGATTGCGCGGATGACCGGAGACCGTTCGCGCGACCTGCCGGACGACACACGCGAGGCCGTGATCAAGCGCCTGTCGGCCGCGAATGCATCGACGGCGTGGGTCGACATGGTGCGCGAGGCGCTGGCGTTCGACGAAGCCGATACGGTGCGGGTGTTCGGCGAAACGCTGCCGGCCGGGTTGAAGCTGCTGGCGGGGTAAAGAAAGTCACGGATGCTTCGGCCTCGTTCGCAGGACGAAGCATCCGGTTGCGCCAGTCAGTGCGCGACTTCAGGCATGCGACACCGCTTCGCACTGCCGTTCCACCGATTCGATTCCCGATGCATCGCGCGCGGCCGCCCGCCGCGCGAGATGAATCCCCGCCAGCATGCATCGCACCGATCCGCCGGCCAGTTCGATCGTCGGCACGTCGAGCGGCAGCAGCCGCGCGGAACGCTCGATCGTCGCGCGCTGCACCGGCGTGAGACAGTCGTACGCGCGCCGCGACAGCGCAAGCACACGCCCCTCCTTGCCTGACAATTCCAGCGTATTGCCCGCGAAATTCGCGATCTGCGATGCATCGAGCGCGATCACCGTGCGCCCCGTTTCGGCCAGCCGTTGCGCGATCTCGTCACGACGGCGGCGGTCGGCGATGAAGTCGAGGCCGACCATCGCGAACTCGGTCGCGACGCTCATCATCACGTTCGTGTGATAGATCGGCCGCCCGTCGGCATCGGCCGTATCGAAGCAGATCGGCTCGAAATTGAAGTTCGTGCAGAAGCGTTCGAGCGCGACCGGATCGGCGCGGCGCGAACGCGCGGTGTACGCGATCCGCGCGACGTGGTCGAGCACCATCGCACCGGTACCTTCGAGGAACACGTCGTCGTATTCGAGGCCCGAGTAGTCGATCACGTCCTGCACGCGATACTCGGCCTTCAGCATCTCGATCACGTCCGCGCGCCGCTCACGGCGGCGGTTCGGGCTGTACATCGGATACAACGCGACGTGGCCGCCTGGATGCGTCGAGAACCAGTTGTTCGGGAACACGGAGTCGGGCGTGTCGCGCTCGCCGTGGTCGTCGAACACGTGCACGCGCACGCCTGCGTCGGTGAGCATCTGTGCGGCGGCCGTGACTTCGTCGCGCGCGGCGGCCGACACCGACGACGTGTCGTTCGCCCCGCCGCCGGACGTGCGCTGGAACGCGTTGTCGGCCGCGGTCTGCGGGTTCGGCAGGAAGCGGTGCGGCCGGATCATCACGACGGCGGCCGGCGCCTGGATCGATACGAGATTCATGGAAGGCAGGAGCGAAAGGCAAGGGGCCGGGCGGCGCATGGGCCGCCCGGGGATGACGGTCAGCGCGCGAACGCGGCGACGGCTTCGGTCACGTACGCCGCGTGACCCTGCGCGATCGCGGCCGGGTCGTCGATCAGCGCGAACAGGTTCTTCGGGTCGACGGCGGGCGGAATCAGTGCGATCTCGACGCCCGCGTTGTGCTGCTGCGCGAGCGCATACAGGTAGCGCAGCGCCGAGTAATCCTCGAGCGCGAAGCCGACCGAGTCGAACACCGTGACTTCGTCCGCGCGTTCGCGGCCGGTCGTCTCGCCTTGCAGCACGCGCCACAGCTCGGTGACGGTGAAGTCGGCCGGCATCTGCTGGATCTCGCCCTCGATGCGCGACTGCGGCTCGAATTCGACGAACACGCGGCCCGCATGCAGCACGCCCGCCTCGAGTTCGGTCTTGCCCGGGCAATCGCCGCCCACGGCGTTCAGGTGCATGCCGGGCTCGATCATGTCGGCCGTGACGATCGTCGCGTATGCCTTGTCGGCGGTGACGGTCGTCACGATGTCGGCGCCGCGCACGGCGTCGGCGGTCGACGCGGCGCGCACGACGCGCAGCGCCGGGTACGCGGCGAGGTTCTGCACGAGCTTGTCGGTCGCGCGCGGATCGACGTCGAACACGCGGATTTCGTCGATGCCGAGCAGCGTGTGGAACGCGATCGCCTGGAATTCGCTCTGCGCGCCGTTGCCGATCAGCGCCATCGTGCGCGCGTCGGTGCGTGCAAGCGCCTGCGCGGCGAGCACCGACGTGGCGGCCGTGCGCAGCGCGGTGGTCAGCGTGAGTTCGGCGAGCAGCAGCGGGTAGCCGGTATCGACTTCGGCGAGCGCGCCGAACGCCATCACCGTGTGCATTCCGCGTGCGGCGTTGACGGGGTGGCCGTTCACGTACTTGAACGCGAACAGCGATGCGTTCGCGACGGGCATCAGTTCGATCACGCCGTCGCGCGAGTGGCACGCGATGCGCGGCGACTTGTCGAAATCGGCCCACTGCAGGTAATCGGCGCGCAGCGTGTCGACGAGCTCGCGGAGGAACGTCGTGACGCCGGTCCTGGCGATCAGTCGGGCGGTGGCGGGAACGTCGAGGAAGCGGGTCATAAGTTTGTCTCCTGTCGACCCGAGTTAGCGCTTTAGCGCTTACTCGGGTCCCATGCCTTGTGCGGTCGACCCGAGTTAGCGCTTTAGCGCTTACTCGGGTCCCATGCTTTGCAATTACTCAGTGCCGGTACGGGTGTCCCTGGCGTCCTGGTCGACCGGGCGGTGCTTCGGCGCGCGTTCGGGCTTCCTGGAAAGCGCCCGCGCGGCTTGTCCGGCCGGTCGATAGAGTCATTATTTCCGCGAGTCGAGCCAACAAAAAGACAGCAAAAGTGGCAGATTTATCGATAGACTTGGCAAATTGCCACCCCAATCCGGCAGTTTGATCAAATCGCACTGGCCGGAATGCTCAGCCTCCGGCACGCTGGCGGCCGGTTCACGTTCAACAGGAAGGCCCGTCCATGATCACGCTCGACGATGTCGACCGGCAGCTCATCGCACTGCTGCGCGACAACGCGCGACTGCCCGTCGTCGCGCTGGCGAAGGAATTGCGCGTCGCGCGCGCGACCGTGCAGAACCGGCTGACGCGGCTGGAGAAGAACGGCGTGATCGTCGGCTATACGGTGCGGCTCAAGCCTGCGGCGGAACGGCACCGGATCCGCGCGCTGATGTCGATCGCGGTGCAGGGCAATCGCGGCGCGGAAGTGGTGAAGGTGCTGCGCGGGCATCCGAACGTCGCGTCGATCCACAGCACCAACGGGCGCTGGGATCTCGTCGCCGAACTGCATGCCGACTCGCTCGAGCATTTCGATCGCGTGCTCGGCGCGATCCGGTTGATCGACGGGATCGCGAATACCGAAACGAGCATTTTGCTGTCGACGCACAAGGCGTGACGCGAGCGGGGCCGCGTCAGGTTGCCAAGGCGGCTGGAGCGTGGATATTGGCTACGTCGCGGCTGCGAAGCAAAGAGACCAGCGCGAAGCCTGCCGCGTTGCGCCGTTGCCCGCCTTCCATCATGGTCACCAAGTGCGTGACCTGCATCACGCCGATTTCGCCCGAGGGCAAGCCAAACGTTTGCGAGGCAGCGGAGATGATTTCGTTCGCCTGAAAATCAATAAGAGCCAGGAATGGATGAGTGAACCGCGCGTCCCTTGCGTCGGTATCACCATTCGACCGAGGCGCTCGGGAATTACACCAATCAACATCAGAAAGTTGAAACTTGGGCGCTCGCCTATTGAGACGGCATGCTAGTCTGAAACGGCAAGATAAAAAGTCCTCAATAAATTACAGACCAATAACATGAAACAGGCGATACAGGACGCAGGGGCACGGGGGGCGCGCACGCAAAGTACGTTGGCAGTACACGCTACGGGTGTGAGAGAGGAATCGGAGCAGATCAGTCTGATCGAGCTTGGCGCTCGCGTGTCTTCCGTGACGGTCCTGGGCGTGTTTGCCTGTTTGATTTATTTGCAGTGGCGATTGAATCCAGGCCGGATCACGCTGATCCTGCTGTTGGCTTCTGCAGTACTGACTGTTGGATTCTCGGCCTTCGCGAAATTGCCGAGGCGGCGCGACTGGCATCCGGTTGCGGTGTGCTTTTCGCTTGGCGGTTCATTCTATTGCCTCGCCTATCAGCTGACCGCCAGTACCCAACTGATTCCGGAGTGGGCCGGGGGCGGCTGGCAGATTGTCGGGATTGCATTGCAATTGTTTGCGAAGCTGTCGCTGGGGCGCTCATTCGGTCTGCTGCCGGCAAACCGCGGGGTAGTCTCGATCGGCGCGTACCGCTTCGTGCGTCACCCGATCTATGCCGGGTACCTGTTGTCCGAAATCGGCTTCCTGCTCACCAACTTCAGTACCCGAAACCTGGTCACGATCGGCGTCTGGATGCTGTTGCAAATCGGGAGAATCAGATTCGAGGAACGCGTGTTGTCGGAAGACGCGAATTATCGGGCGTACAAGACGCAGGTTCGATATCGACTGATTCCCGGCGTGTTCTGACGGGATACCGGAAGCTCGCCGTCCCTGAACGTTGGTGACGCACATGAGCGTGGGTCCGGCGCAGCTTTGTGCGCCGGGTTTCGTCAGATCAATCGCGCGGAATGGTCAGACGGTTCAGACGTGGGCCACCGGCTCCGGAAACACCGGTTCGCCGAGCGTCAGCATCAACCGGTTCGCCCACGCGAAGATCGCGACCGCGTGCGACAGGTCGAGAATCTCCTCATGCGTCAGCCCTTCGGCTTCCAGCGCGGCGATGTCGCGCGCGTCGACCGTATCGGGCCGCTCCGTCAGCGCGACCGAATAGCGGACGATCGCGCGTTCGCGCGCCGTCGTGCCGGCCGTCGCCGGATCGTCGAACACCTGCTCGATCGCGTCGGTGCGTTTCGCGAGCTGCGCGAAGCGCTGCGCATGCACGGACGCGCAATACACGCAGCCGTTCACGCGCGACACGGCCGTGCTCGCCAGTTCGCGCTCCGCGCGCGACAGCCCGCCGGGGCCGTACATGATCGCGTTGAACACGCCCGAGCGTTGCCGCAGGATCTCGGGAAGATGGACGAGCAGCAGGTAGTAGTCGGACGTCTTTGCTTGCGGGTGGCTCGCTTCGAGCACCGCAAGCTGATCGGGCGTCGCGGCATCGAGCGAAACGGTGTCGAGCCAGGCACGCCAGCCGAGCGTGTCGAACGTGAAGCCGTGGGTGGTCGTCGTCATGCGGCCTCCGTGGCGGCACGCGCCTGAAGTGCTTGCGCGGCAGCCGCGACACGCAACTGATACGCGACGAACGCAACGAGCTGCGACAGCGCGACGATCGCGGGCGTCGTGAGGCCGGCCGACTTCAGCGCGTCGAGATCGGCCGGGCGTGCATCGACAGGGGCGCGCGTCAGCAGGTGAGCATGCGCGAGGATCGCGCCGATGCGGCGGGGCAATGCGTCGAATGCATCGGCGTCTGCCCGTGCGATATCGTCGAGCGAGCCACCTGCGTCGACCAGTCGTTTCCGATAGGTGTCGGCCAATGCCGGTGCATTCGATTTCTGTGCGACATACCGTGCCGCGTGCAATCGTTCGGTTAGCGAAAGATCGGGCAGCGCGGGATCGAACAGCGCGGCTTCGCTCAGCCGCGTATGCAGCAGCACCTTGTCGCGCGCGCGGCGCAGCGCGGCGACCGCATCGCCGTCGCGCAGGCCGGCTACTGCGTCGATCGTGTCCGGCGCAGCGGCCGGCGTGATGGATTCAGTCATCGTTTCGGGTTCCCTTCGTCGTCAATGTGATCGATGGACGCGCGCTCACGCGTCGGCGTCGCGCCATTCGTCGCCCTGCAGTTCGGCGTTCGCGTATGCGACGAGCGCGTCGTAGTGGCGGTCGCGGTCGGCGTCGAACAGCCGGCTCGCGATGCCGCGCGCGAGCCGCCTGGCGCCCGTGCTGATGGCCGGGATGTCGCCGGACAGCTTGCCGTGGCTCAGGCTTGCCGCATGGTTGAAGCAATGGATCCGCGTGATGGCCTCGCACGTGCCGGGCTCGCGCTCCTGGAATGCAAACGCGGGGCCGAGATCGGGGGACTCTGCGAGCTCGTCGAGCCACGTGCCCGGTTCCGGTCGATAGCGATCCTTCCAGCGCCGCACCTGCGCGCCGAACGACGCGAATTCCGCGCGCGTCGTCCAGTCCGAATGGAAGCCGGTCGCGAAGATCACGAAATCGACGGTGTAGCGCCCGCGCGGCGTCGTGACGCCGAGGCCGTCCGCGTGTTCGGCGAGCGTCTCGATCGGGCTGTTCGCGTGGAAATGTGCATGCTCGTGGCGCGACACACGCAGCACGCTGTCGCGCGGCGGCGGCGTTTGCGACGTCAGCGCGTAGTGCATGAAGCGCCACTTCGTCGCGTCGTCGAGATCGGCGTAGCCGTGCACGAGGCCCGGGCTGCCGATGCCCGTCAGCTTGTTGATGCGCGGAATGTCCGCGCGGCGGAAGAACAGGTCGACGCGCGCGGCGCCCGCTTCGAGCGCGGTGCCCGCATTGTCGAACGCGGATGCGCCCGCGCCGACCACGCCGACGCGCTTGCCCGCGAGCGCCGCGAAATCGATCGGCTCGGACGAATGGGCCCAGCGCGTGCGCGGCGCGCGTTGCGCGACGGGCGGTACGTACGGGCCGCCGAGCCCGTCGCGGCCGGTGGCGAGGACCACGTGCCGCGCGAGCAGCGTCTGCGCTTCGCCGTTGCCGCGCACATCGAGCGCGAGCAGGCCGTCGTCGCGCGGACGCAGCGCGACGAGCGTGGTGTCGTTGCGTACCTGCAGGTCGAGCACGCGCCGGTACCAGCGCAGGTAGTCCATCCATTGCGTGCGCGGAATCTTGTAGAGCGCGTCCCATGCGTCGCGGCCGTATTGCGTCTCGAACCATGCGCGGAACGTCAGCGCGGGCAGCCCGAGCGCGGGGCCCGCGAGCTGCTTCGGCGAGCGCAGCGTGTCCATTCGCGCGAACGTGACCCACGGGCCTTCGTAGCCGGCCGGCGCGCGGTCGATCACGCACTGGTTGTCGATGCCGAGCAGGCGCAGTTCGGCGGAAGCCGCGAGCCCGGCCATGCCGCCGCCGACGATCGCGACGTCGAGCACGCGTGTGCCGTCGGCCTCGCGCGGCGGCACCCACGACGGCGCGGGCAGGTCGAGCCAGCGCAGGTCTTGCGCGAGCCGTGCTTCGAGTGCGTGGAGTGCATCGAGTGGTGTCGTCATGCCGCCTCCGGGCGGGTACGGCGCGCACGCGTAGTACGGGCTGCACCACGCGGCGCGCGCTCGCTGCGCAGCCGGTCGCCGCGCATCAGCGCGTCGTGCGCGGCCGCTTCATGAAAGATCACGTCGTCGAGCAGGGCGCGCGTCGTACGGTGCAGCGCGTCGAGCAGCGCATCGACGGCGGCCGTGCGTGCCTTGCCGGCCGGCGTCGCGACGCCGAATGCGAACGGGATGTCGACGTCGAGCGGGCGTGCGACAACACCATCCACCGGCAGCGCGACGCCGGTCGCCGGATCGACGATGCCGATCCCGATGCCCGCGCGTGCGGCCATCACCGCATTCAGCGATGCATTGGTTTCAATGAACACGCGTGCGTCGACCCGCGCGGCCGCGAATGCCGCATCGATCCGCTGGCGCAGCCGGTGCCGGTTCGCGACCGTCACGATGCGGTGGCGTGCGAGATCGCGCAGCGCGATGCGCGGCTGCGCCGCGAGCGGGTCGCCGGCAGGCAGCACGGCGACGCACGGCGTCTGCGCGATCCAGTGCACGTCGAGCCCCGCGTGTGCCATTGGCAGCGTGACGACGCCGACATCGGCCGTGCCGGCCAGCACCTCATGCACGACATGCTCGGCCGATTCGCTGCGCAACTGGTAGTGCGGCGCCTGCGCGCCGTCGGGCAGCGCGGCGAGCGCGGCCGGCACGAGCGTGGCCGCGAGCGAAGGGGTTGCCGCGATGCGTACGGGTTCGGCGGTTTCATCGCCGAGCGCCCGTGCACGTGCCTCGATCGCACGCAGGCCGACCAGCGAGCGTTCGACTTCCTCGTAGAGCAGGAACGCGCGCCGCGTCGGCGTGACGCGCGGGCCATGCCGGTCGAACAGCGCGTAGCCGAGATCGGCTTCGAGCTCCTGGATCTGCCGCGTGACGGCCGGCTGCGAGCGGCCGAGCAGTTCGCCCGCGCCGGTCACGCTGCCGGCCGACATGACCGCGGAAAAGGCTTCGAGTTGATGCAGCTCCATGACACCTTCCGATGATGCGATTTTCGCATTGTAGGAGTGCGAGCATGCGTGATTCATATAATGATTTTTGCTATCGACAGCGCGAAAACTGCGAAGCGCCCGATCGTCGCGATGGCGGGTTGCGCGTGCGTGCGCATTGGTCGAGACGGGTGACGTGAACGAAACGCCAATCGAATCAAGGCGCTGCGATGCATGTCGATGCATCGTGCGATACAGGGCGTGCGGATGGCCGTTCGCGACCCTCACCCGCTTCGCGCGGCGCACGATATCGATATGCGCAAAACTTCGTTGGATCGTCCTGAACCGGATGGTTACATGCCCTCACTCTTTTCGACTGACTGAAGCTGGGGGACGCATGAACGTTTCGGGGAACGACGCACGCGGCGCATGGCGGCGCGTGCTGGGCACGGTGGCGGCGCTCGCTGCCGCATGGGGCTTGTCGACGGGCGGCGCGCTCGCGGCGGGCGTATCGGGCGAGCCGGTGGTGATCGGCGTGAGCGGTCCGCTCACGGGCCAGGATGCGCAGTACGGCGAACAATGGAAGCGCGGCTTCGATCTCGCGCTCGACGAGATCAACGGCAGCGGCGGCATTCATGGCCGTCCGCTCGCGGTCGACTTCCAGGACAGCCGCAGCGACCCGCGCCAGGCCGTCGCGATCGCGCAGAAGTTCGTCGCTGATCCGCGCATCGCGATCGAGCTGGGCGACTTCTCCAGCGCGACGTCGATGGCTGCATCGCCGATCTACCAGCGTGGGCAGCTGATCCAGTTCGGCTTCACGAACTCGCATCCCGACTTCACGAAGGGCGGCGACTATCTGTGGAGCACCGCGCTGAGCCAGGCCGAGGAGCAGCCGCTGCTCGCGCGTTATGCGGTGAAGGAACTCGGCTTCAAGCGGATCGCGGTGCTGTACCTGAACACCGACTGGGGCCGCACCAGCAAGGACATCTTCGCGAAGGCGGTGACCGGGCTCGGCGCGCAGGTCGTCGCGGCCGAAGGCTATCAGCCGACGGAGAAGGATTTCCGTTCCACGCTCGTGCGGATCGGCGCATCGAAGCCCGATTCGATCGTGCTGATCTCGTACTACGCGGACGGCGCGCAGATCGTGCGGCAGGCGCGCACGTCGGGCGTCACGCTGCCGATCGCGGCGGTCGGCTCCGTGTATTCGCCGAAATTCCTCGAGCTGGGCGGCGCGGCCGTCGACGGCGTCTATACCGAATCGAACTTCTTCCCGGCCGAGCCGCGCCCGGAAGTGCAGGCGTTCGTGCAGCGCTATCGCGCGAAATTCCATGCCGATCCCGATTCGTTCGTCGCGCGCGCCTACGACGCGCTGATCCTGTCGGCCGAGGTGCTGCGCCGCTACGGCACGACGCGCCAGGCCGCACACGACGGCTTCGCGAAAATCAGCGACGTGCCGAGCGTGATCTTCGGCAAGGTGCGCTTCGATCCGCAGACGCGCCGCGTCGCGGGCGCACGCACCGTGTATCTGGTCGTGAAGCAGGGGCAATGGGCGCTGTGGGATGGCGCGAAGCCGCAGCTCGCCGCGCGTTGAGCCCGGCCCTGAACAGCATGCACGTAACGGACGCATCGTGATGGCTTCCTGGCTCGACTACACGCTCAACGGCCTCATCGTCGGCAACATCTACGCGCTGCTCGCGGTCGGGCTCGCGCTGATCTTCGGCGTGTCGCACCTGATCAACTTCGCGCACGGCTCGGTCTACATGGTCGGTGCGTTCATCGGCTGGCTGTGCCTGACGCGCTTCGGGCTGCCGCTGCCGGTCGCACTCGCGGCGGTCGTCGTCGGCTGCGGCGCGCTCGGCGTCGCGATCGAGCGGATCGGGCTGCGGCCGCTGCGTCACGCGGCACGCATCGCGCCGCTGCTCGCGACGATCGGCATCAGCTTCATCCTCGACCAGCTCGTGCAGCTCGCATTCGGCGCGGACCCGCGCGCGGTGCCGACGCCGCTGCCCGACTGGCACCTGCGGATCGCCGGCGCGACGCTCGGCTCGCTCGACCTGCTGATCGCGGGCATCGGCATCGCGGCGGCCGCGCTGCTGTACGGCTTCCTGCGCTTCACGCGGCTCGGCTGGGCCGTGCGCGCGACCGCGCAGGATCGCGACGCGGCGCTGCAGATGGGCGTCGACGTCGACCGCGTGAACCAGACCGTGTTCGCGATCGCGTGCGCGCTCGGCGGCGTGAGCGGGCTGCTGGTCGGCATGTACTACAACAGCATCGATCCGGCGATGGGCTTCCAGGCCACGCTGAAGGGCGTGGTCGCGCTGCTGATCGGCGGGCTCGGCAACGTGCCGGGCGCGATCGCGGGCAGCCTGCTGCTCGGTCTCGTCGAAAGCTACGGCGTCGCGCTGTTCGGCACCAGCTATCGCGACCTGTTCGCGTTCGGGTTGCTGATCGTGTTCCTCGTATGGCGGCCTAACGGGCTGTTCAGCGCGAACCGCGCGCTGCCGCCGGAGCCGATGACGGGCACCTTCCTCGCCGCCGCGAAGGCCGTGCGCGTGCCGCGCCCGGTACTCGTCGTGCTGGTCGCGCTGGCGGCCGTGCTGCCGTGGCTCGGCGCGTCGCCCTACGTGTTGCAGACGCTGACCAACGCGTGGCTGTACGGGCTGCTCGCGCTGAGCCTCACGCTGGTGGCGGGCACGGTCGGGCAGATCTCGCTCGGCCACGCGGCGCTGCTCGTGATCGGTGCGTATGCGTCGGCGCTGCTGTCGTCGGATCTCGGCTGGTCGCCGGCCGTGACGATCCCGTGCGCGGGCGTCATCACGGCCGTGCTCGGCACGCTGCTCGTCTATCCGGCATTCCGGCTGCGCGGGCACTACGTGTCGATCGCGACGCTCGGCATCGGCGAAGTGGTGAGCCTCGTGATCCTGAACTGGGACGGCCTCACGCGCGGCCCGCTCGGCATCACCGGCATCGCGCCGCTGCCGTGGGCAACGACCGCGCGCGCCGCGTACTGGTTCACGTTCGCGGTGCTCGTTGTGTTCGCGCTCGTGCAGGTGCGGCTGCTGCGTTCGCATCTCGGCCGCACGCTGCGCGCGGTGCGCGAGGACGACGTCGCCGCGCGTGCGCACGGCATTGCACCGAACCGCTACAAGGCGATCGCATTCGCGGTCGGCGGCGTCGCGGCCGGCGTGAGCGGCGGGATCGCCGCGCACCTGTACAGCTACATCAATCACCAGACCTTCGATTCGCAGGTTTCGATCCTCGCGCTGACGATGGTGATCCTCGGCGGGCTCGGCAACGTGCTCGGCGGCATCGCCGGTGCGATTGCGCTGATCGGGCTGCCCGAGCTGTTCCGCTGGGCGGCCGATTACCGGATGCTGATCTACGGCCTCGTGCTGCTGCTGCTCGTCCGGTTCCGGCCGCAGGGCCTGCTCGGCACGGTGTGAGGAGGAATGCGATGACGACCAATCGACCCTTGCTCGACGTACAGGGCCTGACGCGCCGCTTCGACGGCGTGACCGCGCTCGACGGCGCGAGTCTGACACTCGCCGATGGCGAACTGCTGAGCGTGATCGGGCCGAACGGCGCGGGCAAGTCGACGCTGTTCAACCTGATCGCGGGCGCCGACCGGCCCGATGCCGGCCGCGTGACGTTCGACGGCCGCGACATCACGGGCACGGCGCCCGAGCGGCTCGCGTCGCTCGGCATCGCGCGCACGTTCCAGCACGGCCGCGTGTTCGGCAACCTGAGCGTGCTCGACAACGTG